>JBQTJE010000122.1:0-11511 GCA_052387455.1 Pseudonocardia sp. | reverse complement strand
TCGACGCCCACCAGCCCGCCGTCGGGGACCACGACGTTCTTGTCCAGGATCGCGCCGCGCACCACGGCGCCCCGGCCGATGCGCGCCCCCGGCAGCACCACCGAGTCGGACACCTCGGCGCCCGCCTGCACCAGCACGTTCGGGCTGATCACCGAGCGGCGCACGATCGCACCGGAGATGATCGTCCCGGAGCCGACGATCGAGTCCTGGGCGATGCCGCCCTCCACGAACTTCGCCGGTGGCAGCGGGGCGGTGGCGGTGCGGATCGGCCAGCGGTCGTTGTAGAGGTTGAAGACCGGGTGCACCGACCACAGGTCGTTGTGCGCCTCGTAGTAGGTGTCCACGGTGCCGACGTCGCGCCAGTAGCCCGAGTCGCGGTCGGTGGCTCCGGGGACGACGTTGTCGGCGAAGTCGTAGACCGCCGCTTTTCCCTCGCGCACGAGCCGGGGGATGATGTCGCCGCCCATGTCGTGGTCGGAGTCGCCGTCCTCGGCGTCGGCGCGCAGGGCGTCGAGCAGCACGTCGGTGGTGAAGATGTAGTTGCCCATCGAGGCGAACGTGACGTCCGGGTCGCCCGGCACCCCGGGCGGGTCGGACGGCTTCTCCAGGAAGTCGACGATGCGGCGGTTCTCGTCGGTGGAGATGCAGCCGAACGCCTTGGCCTCCGCGCGCGGCACCCGGATGCCCGCCACCGTGACGCCCACGCCCATGTCGACGTGCTGGAGCAGCATCTGACCGGGGTCCATCCGGTAGACGTGGTCGGCGCCGAACACCGCGAAGTAGTCCGGTCGCTCGTCGTAGACCAGGTTGAGGCTCTGGTAGATCGCGTCGGCGCTGCCGGTGTACCAGCGGCGGCCGAGCCGCTGCTGGGCCGGGACCGTGGTGATGTACTGGCCGAGCACGCTCGACAGACGCCAGGTCGTCGAGATGTGGCGGTCGAGGCTGTGCGACTTGTACTGGGTGAGCACGCAGATCCGGTGCAGCCCGGCGTTGACGAGGTTGGACAGCACGAAGTCGATGAGGCGGTAGTTGCCGCCGAAGGGCACCGCGGGCTTGGCCCGGTCGGCCGTGAGCGGCCAGAGCCGCTTGCCCTCACCACCCGCGAGCACGATGCCGAGCACGTTGGACGCCAGTCCGTTGGGCGTTGCGGGCGAGAGCCGGACGCCGGTCACATGGCGGAACCCTAGTGCCCTGCCGGGGCGCGATCCACCCGCCGCGGGCGCGGGTCTTGCGCCCGCGCCGGGACGGCATAGCGTCTGTCGTCGTGCGCATCGGCCTGCTCACCCGCGAGTACCCGCCCGACGTGTACGGCGGCGCGGGGGTGCACGTCGGGGCGCTGGTCCCGGCGCTGCGCACGCTCGTCGACGTGGACGTGCACTGCTTCGGCGAGCCGCGGCTGGACGCGCGCGGGGAGCCCGTCGCGTCGGTGTGGGCACCCGGGCCGTTCGAGCGGCTCGCCGACGCCAACCCCGCGCTGCAGACCCTCGGCGTGGACCTCGGGATGGTCGCCGCGCTCGACGGCGTGCAGCTCGCGCACTCCCACACCTGGTACGCCAACCTGGCCGGGCACCTCGCCAAGGTGCTCCACGACGTCCCGCACGTGGTCACGGCGCACTCGCTGGAGCCGCGGCGGCCGTGGAAGGCCGAGCAGCTCGGCGGCGGCTACCGGCTCTCGTCCTGGGTGGAGCGCACCGCCTACGAAGGCGCCGACGCCGTGGTCGCGGTGAGCGCGGGCATGCGGGCCGACGTGCTCGACTGCTACCCGTCGCTGGATCCGGCCCGGGTGCACGTCGTGCACAACGGGATCGACACCGAGCTCTTCCGCCCCGACGACGGGCGCGACGCCGTGCGCGCCATGGGCATCGACCCGGACCGGCCGTCGGTGGTGTTCGTCGGGCGGATCACCCGCCAGAAGGGGCTGGGGCATCTCGTCGCTGCGGCCCACAAGATCTCCGCGGACGCCCAGGTGGTGCTGTGCGCGGGCGCGCCCGACACCCCGGAGATCGCCGCCCGGACCGAGCGCGACGTCGCCGAGCTCACCGCGGCCCGCCCGGGCGTGATCTGGGTCAGCCGCATGATCGACGTCGCGGAGCTGCGGCAATTGCTCTCCGCGGCCACCGTGTTCGTCTGCCCGTCGGTGTACGAGCCGCTGGGCATCGTCAACCTGGAAGCCATGGCCTGCGGTACCGCCGTCGTGGCCTCCGACGTGGGAGGGATCCCCGAGGTCGTCGACGACGGCACCACCGGCACGCTCGTGCACTACGACGAGCACGCCGTGGACGCCTTCCGCGACGGTCTCGCCGATGCCGTCAACGCACTGCTCGCCGATCCGCGCCGGGCCGCGGAGATGGGGATCGCCGGGCGGGACCGCGCGCAGCGTCAGTTCGGCTGGGAGCAGGCGGCGACCCGAACCGTCGAGATCTACCGGTCCCTGGTGTAGGCGGCCGAGCCGCGCAGGCTCAGCCGGCCGCGGCCTTCAGCGCGTCACCGAGATCGCTGGCCTCCTCGGCCGACATCTCGACGACGAGCCGGCCGCCGCCCTCGAGCGGCACGCGCATCACGATGCCCCGCCCCTCCTTGGTCACCTCCAGGGGACCGTCACCCGTGCGGGGCTTCATGGCCGCCATGTTGTTGCTCCCTCCACGATCGAACTGCTCGTCGGTGCCGGTGCGCCGGGGAGCGCGCACGGCGCGATGCTCTGCTGTGCACAACATCTTTCCTCATCACTCCGACGGACGTGACACCGGAGCGATCGCGGCGCGTGTCGGGAGCCGTCACTGGGCCGTTCAGCCGCTCGCCCGCCAGCAGTCGGCCACGTGGTCGTCGACCAGCCCGGCGGCCTGCATCAGCGCGTAGCAGGTGGTGGGGCCGACGAACCGCAGGCCGCGGCGCTTGAGCTCGCGGGCCATCGCGGTCGACTCCGGCGTGACCGCGGGCACCTCGGCGAGGGTTGCCGGGCGCGGGCGCGCGGCGGCGTCGGGCGCGAAGGACCAGACCAGCTCGTCGAGCGGGGTGTCGAGGGCGAGCACCGTACGGGCGTTGCGGATCGTGGCCTCGATCTTGGCCCGGTTGCGCACGATGCCGGCGTCGGCGAGCAACCGGGCGACGTCGGACTCCCCGAACGCGGCCACCGCACCCGGGTCGAAACCAGCGAACGCGGCCCGGAACGCCGCCCGCTTGCGCAGGATGACCAGCCACGACAGCCCCGACTGGAACCCCTCCAGGCTCAGCCGCTCGAACATCGGCGCCACGCCGCGCAGCGGGCGGCCCCACTCGTCGTCGTGGTAGGCGAGGTACTCCGGGGCGCTGCCCGCCCACCCGCAGCGGACCAGGGCGGGCACCGCGGCCGCCGGCGGGCTCACGCCCCCCGGCCCGCGTGCTCGGCTTCCACCTGCCGGGCCATCCGGCGCAGCGACACCACCAGCCCGGCGCGGCTCACCGGCCGCGCCAGCACCGACCAGCCCAGCCGGCCGAGCGCGCCCAGCGGGACGTCGAGAACCTCGGCCATGGTGAACCGGGAGCGCGCCGCCCCGAGCTCCTCGACGGTGAAGATCCCGTCGCCGCGGATGACCTTCCCGGTGTGCCGCACCACCGCCCGCCACGGGCCGCCCTCGACCAGCTCGACCAGCTCGATCGTGTCGACCACCGCCAGCGGGCCGACGCCGGTGGCCGCGCTCCACGTCGAGCCCGGCGAGCGGCCGTCACCGCCGGTGCGCCGCACCGACGTGGCGAGCATCCAGTCGCCCTGGCGCTCCCAGTCGGTGACCTTGCGCCACAGCACCTCGGCCGGCACGTCCACCTCGACCGGCACCGCCAGCTCCACCCGGGTCATTCCGCCTCCTGTCCTGCGGGCCGGGCGAGCAGGGCGTCCCGCTCGGCCGTGACCCGCTCCAGCTCATCGGCCAGCCGGTCCAGCGCCCAGTCGACCTCCTCCATGCGGTAGCCGCGCAGCGCCTGCTGAAAGCGCAGCTCCCGCACGTCGTCCCCGGTGATCTCCCCCGTGGGCAGGCGGGTGGGCGTGGCACCGGGCGGGAGCGGCGCGAGCTCCTCCCCACGCCCGAACACCGTGGCGGCCACCGCGAAGACCAGCGCAGCCACGGCCGCGACGACGAGCAGGTAGATCAGCGCGGTCCCCACACGGGCATGCATACACGACCGCACCGACGACCCGCCGTCCGCGCGACCGCGATCAGGCCACCCGCGCGCGTCCCCGCACGTCGCGCATCGGCGGGCGCTCCCCCACCAGCACGGCCGTCGACGTGGGCAGCCACTCGCCACCGACCTGCAGGAACTGGGTGAGCCCGGCCTCGGAGTCGATCGACGCCCCCTGGCCGGCACGGGCCAGCGCCACGGCCAGGATCTGGCGGGCCATCACGCCGAGCTGGAGCAGCGAGCGGTTGCGGTGCTTGCGCACCCCCAGGTTGACCTGCGCGATGGCGTCGAGGCCGGAGCGGGCGTGGGTGTCGAGCAGCAGCCCGATCTCCACCCCGTAGCCCGAGGCGAACGGCACCGACTCCAGCAGTTCGCGGGTGCCCGCGTACTCGCCGCCGAGCGGCTGCACGATCGCGCACAGGTCGGGGCAGATCGCCGACAGCAACGGCCGCGCCACCAGCTCCGTGACCCGCCCCCCACCGGACTCGCCCCAGGTCTGCGCGGCGTCGGCGGTCTCCGTTCGCAGCGGGCGGCGGTAGAAGCCCTTCACCAGCTCGACGCCGGGTTCGGTGAGCAACGGCCCGAGCAGCGCCGGCACGAAGCCCGGGTCGAAGTCGACCAGGTCGGAGTCCAGGTAGACGAGCACGTCGCCGGTGGTGGCGGCGAGCGCGCGCCACAGCACCTCGCCCTTGCCGGGCACGGGGTCCAGGTGCGGCAGCACGTCGGTGCGCAGCACGACGCGGGCACCGGCCGCGGCGGCCACCTCGACGGTGCGGTCGGTGGAGCCGGAGTCCATCACCACCAGCTCGTCGACCAGGGCGCCGGCGGGCACCGTGCGGGTGAGCGGGACGATCGCCTCGACGATGGCGCCGACGGTCTGCTCCTCGTCCAGCGCGGGCAGCACCACCGACACCCGCCTGCCACGCTTGGCCGCGACCAGGTCGGGCACCGACCAGGTGGGGGTCTGCCAGGTGCGGCGGGCGAACCAGTCCTCTGCGACGGGGTCCAACGGTCCTCCAGGTGACTTCCTGCTCCCGGCGCCGTTGCCGCTGACAGATCCGCGCTGACCATCTGCCCGCGGCGTCAGGCCAGAGCGCGCACGGTCCGGACAGGGAGTCGGGTACCCGCGATGGCGGCGACCATGTCGACCGTGCGCCGGGTGGCCGCCACCTCGTGTGCCCTGAAGATCCGTGCTCCCGCCCATGCCGCCACCGCGGTGGCCGCGAGGGTACCTTCGAGACGTTCGCGCAGACCCGCTCCCAATGTTTCGCCGATGAAATCTTTGTTCGACAACGCCATCAACACCGGCCATCCGGTCGCCACCAGCTCGCCGCAGCGCCGCAGCAGCTCCAGGCCGTGCCAGGTGTTCTTGCCGAAGTCATGGGTGGGATCGACGACGATGCCCGCGCGCGGCACGCCGAGTGCCACCAGTCGCTGCGCCTGCGCGCAGGTCTCGGCGATCACGTCGGCCACGACGTCGGGGTAGCGCACCCGGTGCGGGCGCTGCCGGGGCTGCGCGCCGCCGGTGTGCGAGCAGACGATGCCCGCGCCGGCCGCCGCGGCCACCTCGGCGAGCCCCGGATCAGCGCCGGCCCAGGTGTCGTTGAGCAGGTCCGCGCCCTCGGCGACGGCGAGGCGACCCACCTCGGCCCGCCACGTGTCGATGCTGATCACCACGTCGGGGTGGCGGGCCCGGATCGCCGCGACGAACGGCACGGTGCGCCGGATCTCCTCGGCCGCGTCCACCGCGGCGCCCGGGCCCGCCTTGACCCCGCCGACGTCGACGATGTCGGCACCCTCGGCGATCGCCGCGTCCACCCGCGCCATCGCCGCACCGTCGGCGAAGGTCGCGCCCCGGTCGTAGAAGGAGTCGGGGGTGCGGTTGACGATCGCCATCACGAGGGCGCGGTCCTGGGGCGGGGTGCGGCCGCGGAAGCTGAGGGCGCTCGGTGCGCTCGGTGCGCTCAGTGCGCCGCCTCCCACGCCCGGTAGGCGGCCTGCACGACCGCGACGGCGTCGTCGACGTCGTCGGTGACGTGCAGGAGCCTGAGGTCCTTCTCGCCGATCTTGCCGCTGTCCAGCATGGTCTTCTCGACCCAGTCGTACAGCCCACCCCAGTAGTCGCTGCCCAGCAACACCACCGGGAACTTCGTCACCTTCTTCGTCTGCACGAGCGTGAGCGCCTCGAACAGTTCGTCGAGCGTGCCGAACCCGCCGGGCAGGCACACGAACGCCTGCGAGTACTTGACGAACATCGTCTTGCGGGCGAAGAAGTAGCGGAAGTTGATGCCGAGGTCGACGTACTGGTTGAGGCCCTGCTCGAACGGCAGCTCGATGCCCAGCCCGACCGAGAGGCCCCCGGCTTCCGAGCAGCCCTTGTTGGCGGCCTCCATCGCGCCCGGGCCGCCGCCGGTGATCACCGCGAAGCCGGCCTCGGCGAGCGCGGTGCCCAGCGCCCGGCCCTGGGCGTACTCGAGGTGGTCGCGCGGGGTCCGGGCCGAGCCGAACACGGTGACGGCGCGGGGCAGCTCGGCGAGCATGCCGAAGCCTTCGACGAACTCGGCCTGGATGCGCATCACCCGCCACGGGTCGGTGTGCACCCAGTCCGACGGCCCGCGCGAGTCGAGCAGTCGCTGGTCGGTGGTGGTGGCCTCGTGCCGGCGCTCGCCGCGCAGCACCACGGGGCCGCGCTGCTTCTCGTCGCGGCGACTGTCACTCATGGCGCCAGGGTATGGGTCAGGCCAGGAAGCGCCGCAGCAGCGTGCTGGCCTCGGTGATCCGCCGGACGTCGACGTGCTCCTCGCGGGTGTGCGCGAGATTCGGGTCGCCGGGACCGAAGTTCAGCGCGGGGATCCCGAGGGCGGCGAACCGGGCGACGTCGGTCCAGCCGTACTTGGCGCTCGGTGCGGCGCCGGTGGCGGCGAGGAACTCCTTGGCAGCGGGGGCGGCGAGCCCGGGCAGCGCGCCCGGCGCCAGGTCGGTGATCGTGACGTCCATGCCGTGCAACACCTCACGGACGTGCTGGCGTGCCTGCTCGGGCGAGCGGTCCGGGGCGAACCGGAAGTTGACGGTGACGACGCACTCGTCGGGTACGACGTTGCCCGCGACACCACCGTCGATCCACACCGCCTGCAGTCCCTCGCGGTAGCCGCAGCCGTCGATGTCGACCTCGCGGGCCCGGTAGCCGCGCAGGCGTTCGAGGACCGGCGCGGCGTGGTGACTGGCGTTGTCACCCAGCCAGGAGCGCGCCGAATGGGCCCGCCGCCCGGCCGTGCGGACCTCCGCGCGCAGCGTGCCCTGGCAGCCGGCCTCCACGGTGGCGTTGGTCGGCTCGCCGAGGATCGCGAGGTCGGCGCGCAACCAGTCCGGCAGCTCACGCTCGATCCGGCCCAGCCCGTTGCGCGCGGCCTCGACCTCCTCGCAGTCGTAGAACACCAGCGTGAGGTCGTGGCGCGGCTCGGGCAGCGTCGCGACGAGGTGGGCGAAGACGGCGTCGCCCGCCTTCATGTCCGACGTACCGCAGCCGTAGATCCTGTCGCCGTCGCGGCGGCTGGGCACGTTGTCGGCGATCGGCACGGTGTCGAGGTGGCCGGCGAGCAGCACCCGCCGGGCCCGCCCGAGGTTCGTCCGCGCCAGCACCGCCGCCCCGGACCGCACGACCTCCAGGTGCGGGGCCTGCGCCCGCAGCGCCGCCTCCAGCGCCCCGGCCAGCGCCGCCTCGTCGCCCGACACCGACGGGATGTCGACCAGGGCGGCAGTGAGGTCGGCGGGATCGGCGACGAGGTCGAGGGCTGGTGTCACGGCGGTCGACGCTACCGGCGCCCCTCGGCAAGACCCGTCGCGACCACGGCGCGCAACCCTCGCGGCGGGCGGGCGGCGATTGACACCTCGACGCCCCGTCGGGAAACTCCGAGCTACCCGAACTCGGGGCGCTCAGGGATCGGAGGCACCGCATGATGAGGATGCCCGGTTTCACCGCCGAGGCGGCGACGCGTTCCCGCGGCGCGGGCTATCGCCGCTCGATCCGGCCGGTCGCCCCCTCCACCACGTCGATCGTCCCGGCCGAGTCCGGCTTTCACTACATCGGGACGATCTGCGAGGACCACGTCGACTATCGGACGTGGGTCGAGTGGGACTCCGTCCACAAGATCGAGATCTATCACATGGTGCCGTTCCGGAGCTGCTGACCAGGCTCTCCGTCATGTCACCCACGAGGGTTCGAGGAGGACATTGATGGCGCTTCCGGGCTTCACCAGTGCGGAGTCCTGCTATCGCTCCCCGCGCTCGTACCGGACTGCGGTCCCGGTTCGACCGCCCGGCGATCTGGTCGTCGCGCAGTTCCACTGCGAGGCCGACCACGTGTGCACCTGCGACGGCCTCGCCGACTGCATCCACATGTTCGAGGGTCCGCTCTGCTCGCAGGTCGCGGCCTGCGACTCGACCCACGGTCTGGTCTGCGGGTGCATCGAGGCGTGACCGGCGGACCCGTCTGCTCGACGGACGCGGCCCTCGCCCTGGTCGGTCTCGGCCCGCTGATGGCAGTGAGCAGCGGCGTACCGGACGTCGGCGTCGGACTCGTGGACGGCCCCGTCGACGTCGACCACCCGGATCTGGCCGACGCGAACGTCCGCGCCGTCGGCGGCGGCGAGTTCGCGTGCGCCCGCCCCGACAGCGACGCGTGCGTCCACGGCACGTTCGTCGCGGGCATCCTGGTCGCGCGCAGGGGCTCGGCCGCACCAGCCGTCTGCCCCGGCGCCACCCTGCTGGTGCGCCCGGTCTTCCGTGAGCTGTCGGCCACCGGAGAAGCACCGGCCGCGACCCCCGACTGCGTCGGCGCAGCGATCCTCGACTGTGTCGAGGCCGGGGCGCGCGTGGTGAACCTGAGCGCGGCGACGGGCGCACCGACGATCCGCGCCGAGCAGGGCCTGCGCGATGCGTTGGACCACGCGGCCCGGCGAGGCATCCTCGTCGTCGCCGCCGCCGGCAACCAGGGCTCGCTCGGCAGCTCCGAGATCACGCGACATCCGGGCGTCATCCCGGTCGTCGCCTACGACCGGGCCGGCCGGCCGATGGGACAGTCGAACCTGGGCCGGACGGTGGGTCGCCACGGCCTCGGAGCGTGCGGCGACCGCATCGTCAGCGTCAGTTCGGGCGGGCCTGGCAGTGCCCGTACCGGATCCAGCTTCGCTGCGGCATTCGTGACCGGCGCGATCGCGTTGCTGTGGTCGTTGTCGCCCACTGCCGATGCCGCCACGATTCGGCATGCCCTGATCGGTGAGCCGCGGCGGACGACCGTCGTTCCACCGCTGCTGGATGCACGGGCCGCATACGAACGGCTCGCGGTGGCCGGCAGATGAGTGCGGGTCCGCCGGACAGAGGCCACCCGGCGACCTGACCTTGACATCTAAATGGGCCTCTGCCAGCGTTCGGACGGGTGAACGATGCGGCATCCAAACCGACGACCGAGGGAGCCCAGCGTGACTCCAGCCGCGGCGGAAACGGCGGTCTCGCCGGAAGCGCGCACCACACAAGCGGCGCCGCCGCGCGCCTTCTCGTCGACGTCGTCGTCCTTCGTGTACGCGCTCGGCCAGATCGAGCCACGGTTTCCGAGCCTTTCCATCGAGAAGGAATTCGTCCAGGCGGTGGGCAGTCACGCCGTCGCCGGGATGACCGATCGGCAGGCCATGCGGGCGGCCCTGGTCGAGCGCCAGAATCGCTACCTGGCACGCAGCATGTGCTGGTTGCTCGTGATCGAGGGTCTGGAGACCTACATCCTCACCCCGCGGGATCCGTTCGACCTCGAGCTTCTCATCGACGCCTACCGCGAGGAGTCCACCCGCGACGACCTCGACGTCGTGATCGGCGTCCGCACCCACATCGCACCACCGGAAGTGTGCAACGGGCTCGCCCTTCCGATCGTGGTCGTGGACCAGGTGTACTCCTTCGATCGGCCCACCCTGATCGAGTCGATCCCGAAGCCTGCCTCCGTTGCGGAGAAGGATGTCACGAGGTTTCGCAGCGCCGCCGGTGACATGTTCGGCCAGCTGATCCAGCTCGCCGACAACGCGGGAGCGATCGACGAGCACCGCGCGCTGAACTATCTGACTGTGCGTTACCCGCAGATCTACGGGCTGACGACCGAGCAGTTCGATCGCAACTTCTCCTTCAGCGGTGTGGAGGTCGTCCTGTCCCGCATGAGTGGAGTGCGTGCGATCGTCGACGTCGTGTTCTCCTACCGCCATCGCGAGACCGATGTCGCCGAGAAGTATTTCGTGCGTGTCGACGTCACCGAGGAGTTTCCGTTCCTCGTATCGAAGATGAACCCCTACTACGACCGGTGAGCCGGTCAACCCGGAGCCTGACATGACTCAGCAGCGAGACGGATCGAGCCGCGACGACGCTCCGCGTCCGCGCAACGTCCGGCTCCCGATCTTCGTTTCCGACGAGCCCGTCGGCCTCGGTGACGTCATCAAACGGGCGACGTCCGCGATCGGCATCGCGCCGTGCGGGGGCTGCGGCCGCCGCGCTTCCCGGCTCAACGGCCGGGTCACGTTCACCGGGAGGCGGTCGCATGGCTGAGTCTTCGAGGACACCGGGCTTCACGGCCGAGGCCGCGGTCGGGAGGGCGTCACGGGCCTACCCGAGCCCGCGCGCGCGAACCGGCGGAGCCGTCGGGGAGATCAACCCGCAGGCCGTCCTCGGCGGACAACCGGACGGCTGCATCCCGGGCTGCATCTGCATCACCGAGGAGGGGTGTCCCTGCTGCTCGTCGGTGCTGCCCAACACGAAGCCGGCCGTGAAGCGGATCGTCAGGTGAGGACACCGGGCTTCACCGCTGGGCGAGCGGTGCGTGGACCGAACGCGCGGGCGTATCGCGGTTCGGCGAGTGCGACGAAGCTCGTCGACTCGGGCCAGATAGGCCCGGCGGCGGACTGCAGCACCTGCCCGCGGTCGCACCTGGGCAGCTCGCAGGACGGCCATTCCGTGGTCTGGTGGCAGTTCATCGGGTGCGACGAGCACACCTGCACCTACGAGCCGCAGGGCATCGCCTAGCGGGGGCGGTCGCTACGGTCCTCCGGTGACTTCCGCACCGACATCCGCCCCGAGCTCCGCCCCGCGCCGCGAGGGCGCCACCGGCACCGGCCTGGCCACCGTCACCGCCTCCGGCACCATCCTCGACACCTGGTACCCCGCCCCCGCCCTCGGCCCGGACGCCGAGGACACGTCCGCAGCGCTGGACCCGCTGACCGGCGTGGACGACACGCGCGGGGTGAGCACGGTCGTCGTCCGCACCGTGATCGGCTCGCTGGCCGACCCGCCACGCGACGCCCACGACGTCTACCTGCGGCTGCACCTGCT
>JBQTJE010000121.1:0-15599 GCA_052387455.1 Pseudonocardia sp. | reverse complement strand
GGGGCGCGGGGCTGGGGGGGGGCCGCCGCCGGCCCCCCGGCGCCCGCGGGCGGGGGGGGGGGGGGTGCCCGCCCCCCGCGACCGGCCACGGCCCGGAGGTGTCGACGAGGACGAGGTCGGCGCGCCGGCCGACGACCAGCGCGCCCCGGTCGGTGAGCCCCGCCGCGGTGGCCGCCCCGGACGTCACGAGCGCGGCCGCGGCCGGCAGCCCCAGCACCCCCCGCCCGGCGAGCAGGAACACCGACGACAGCAGCGCCGCGGGCAGGTAGTCCGAGGCCAGGGCCGTGGCCAGGCCGCGGGCGGCGAGCTCGGTGGCCGAGACGTTGCCCGAGTGCGAGCCGCCGCGCAGCACGTTCGGCGCCCCCATCACGACGGGCAGTCCCCGGTCGCGGGCGGCGCGGGCGGCCTCGACGGTCGTCGGGAACTCCGCGACGGCCCCGCCCCGCGCGACCAGCGCGTCGATCTCCGCCGCCGACACGGGGTCGTGCCCGACCAGCCGCACCGCGCCGCGGCGGGCGCGCCGGGCGAGCCACTCGGTGGCCCGGTCGCGGACGGCGAGGCGGCTGTCGCGGTCGGCGACGATCTCGTCGACCTCGCGGCGGGCCCCGTTCTCGTCGAGGCCGCGCTTGAACTGCAGGTAGCGCTCGTAGTAGGCGCGGTCGGCGTACTGGCCCTGGCCGGGCGTGTGGTCCTCGTGCGAGACGAGCGCCGGACCGGGAGTGGCGGCGAGCAAGTCCTGGAGGGCGGCGAGCCCGTCGGGGCAGCGCACGTCGAGCCGGTGCAGGACCCGGTGGTCGACGGCGCCGGCGTCCCCGCGCTCGCGCACCGCCGCGCACAGCGCGAGCCCCGCCTCGGTCGAGCGGGTGCCCGTCGGGGAGCCGCTGGTGCCGAACGCCGCGCCGTGGAACGCGGTCGTCACCCCGGCGGCGCGCAGCTTCCCCTCGAACGACGCCACCGCCTGGTCCCACGGCAGCGGCACGCCCGGGCGCGGCATCCGTTCGAGCTCCAGCCCGTCGGTGTGCACGTCGACCAGGCCGGGCAGGCACACCGTGGCGGTGCCGTCGACGTCGCAGCCGGCGCCGCCCGGGTGCGGCCCCACCTCGGCGATCGACCCGTCCCGGACGACGATGCGGGCGTCGTCGAGCACCCGGTCGGGCAACACCGCCCGCACGTGCCCGAGCACGAAGTCCGCCGCAGGCCGCCCAACTGGCCACCCGCCACCCGCACCCGGAGCGCGTTGTGGACCCATGAGGCGGTCGGTGGTCACGCCGCCACCCCCAGCACGTCGGCGGGCGCGCCCTGCGCGGCCACGACCCCGTCGGCGAGCAGGACGACGCGGGTGGCGAGGCGGCGCATCAGCTCGGCGTCGTGGAACACCGCGAGCACCGCCACCCCCGACGCCGCCAGCGACGCCACGAGCGCGACGGCCCGCTCCCGGTTGGCCGGGTCGAGTGCCGAGACCGGCTCGTCAAGCAGTAGCAGCCGCGGCGGGCGGACGGTGCCGGCGGCGAGGTTGACCCGCTGGCGCTCGCCGCCGGAGAGCACCCCGCAGTCGACGTCCCACAGCGCCTCGTCGAGCCCCAGCCCGCGCAGGGCGGCGGCGGCGGCGTCGCGGGCGCCGGCGCGGTCGAGCCCGCGGCGCCGGGCGGCGGCGGCGACCACGTCGAGCGGGCCGGTGCGCGGCGGTGCGACCAGGAACTGCGCCACGTAGCCGACCTCGCGCCCGCGCAGTCGCGCCATCTCCCGGTCGGGCAGCGTCGTCAGCTCCACGCCGCCGACGGTGATCGTGCCGCGGTCGGGCAGGTAGGTGCGGTGCACGCAGCGCAGCAGGCTCGACTTGCCCGCGCCGCTCGCCCCGGCCAGCGCCACGTGCTCGCCCGCGCCGACGTCCAGCGACACCCCGCGCAGCGACACCACCCGCCGCCCGGCCACGGCGTGCAGCACGAACGCCTTGTGCAGGTCCCGGATCGACAGCACGGGGCTCACCTCCGGGCGGCGACGAGCCGCTGGGTGTAGGGGTGGTGGGGATCGGCGAGGAGCTGGTCGGTGAGGCCCTGCTCCACCACGCGGCCGAGCTGCATCACCAGGGTGCGGTCGGTGAGCGCCTCGATCACCGAGAAGTCGTGGCTGACGACGACGGCGGCGGTGGCGCGCTCGGCCAGCAGGCCGCGCAGCAGGTCCAGCACCCCGGCCGCGACAGACGCATCGAGCCCGGTGGTCGGCTCGTCGAGCAGCAGCACGCCCGGGTCGGTGGCGAGCTCCTTGGCGATCTGCACGCGCTGGCGCATGCCGCCGGAGAAGGTGCGCACCGGGTCGTCCATGCGGGAAAGCGGCACCTCGACGCGGTCGAGCAGCTCGGCGGCCCGCGCGCGGATGGCGTGGTAGCTGCGCCAGCCGGCGGCGGTGAGCCGCTCGGCGACGTTGCCGCCCGCGGACACGCCCAGGTGCAGCCCGGCCGCCGGGTCCTGGTGCACCAGCCCGACCGCGTGCACCCGCAACCGCCTGCGCAGCGCGGCGCTCACGGTGAGCACGTCGGTGGCGCCACCGTCGAGGGCGGCGAGGAACGCCCGCCCCGCCGTGGCCGGTTCCTCGCCGACCAGGCAGCGCAGCACCGTCGACTTCCCCGAGCCCGACTCCCCGATCAGCCCCAGCGCCTCCCCGGGGGCGACGTCGAACCCGACGTCCCACGCGGCGACCACCGCACCGGTGCGCGGGCTGACCGCCGTCGCGTGCTCGGGGCCGGTGCCCGCGACGGCCGCCGCGCCGCCCGGGCCGTGCACCTTGCCGATCGCCTCGGCGCGCAGCAGCCACGGCGCACCGGGCGGTGCCGGCATCTGCGACGGCGGCGCCGGGCGGGGGACGACGGCGGCGGTGGCGGCGGTGGCGGCCGCCCGAACCCGCCGGGCCGGGTCGGGGCGCAGGTGCAGCGGCGCCGCGGCCGCGTGCGCGGCGACGTCGGCGTCCGCCGCGCGAACCCGGTCGCACCACTCGGTGTCGCTGCACGCGAACCGCCCCGGCCCGGCCTCCACCAGGTAGGCGTCGTCACGCCCGCAGCGGGCGCAGCTCCCGGCGACCGCTTCGACCTCGAACGGCACGTCGTCGAACGTCAGCGGCGTGACGTCGGTGTGCGGCGGGATCGCGTAGATCCGCTTCTCGCGCCCCGCACCGAACAGGTTGAGCTGGGCGCTGCCGTGCAGCCGCGGGACGTCCCAGCGCGGGATCGGCGAGGTCGCCATCACGTAGCGGCCCGCGACCAGCACCGGATAGCCGGTGGAGCGGCTGATCACGCCGTTGCGGACGAGGTCCTCGTACAGGCTCACCCACATCGCGGCGTAGTCGTCCTCGGCGTGCATCCGCGCGCACGCGGCGACCGACTTCTGCACCCCCCGCAGAGGTTCGGGCACCGGGACCTGGAACACGAGCAGGTCGCCCGCGTCCATGCCCTGCTCGGGGATGCGGTGGCGGGTCTGGGTCACCGACGCGGCCCGCGTGTCGGCGGTGTCGGCGCAGCCGACGGAGCCCGCGATCAGTCGGCGCAGGTTGGTGGCGTTGACCCCGTCGTCGTCGCCCTGGTCGATCACCTTCACCGTGTCGGCGGGCCCGGTGACCGCGAGGGTCACCTGGAGCCCGCCCGAGCCCCAGCCGCGCGCCACCGGCATCTCGCGGGAGCCGAACGGCACCTGGTAGCCCGGCACGCAGACGGCGGTGAGCAGCGCGCGGCGGACGTCGCGCTTGGCGCCCTCGTCGAGCAGGTGCCGCGGGCCGGCCGCGGGCGCGACGAGGTCGGCGATGCGCGCCTGGCCGGTCGTGGTCGTCACGTCGTCTCCCGGGTGGCGTCGCGCAGGGCCTGCTTGCGCTCGGTCATCGACCGGAACGTCACGTAGTGCGGCAGCTTGAGGTGTTCCAGGAAGCCGCCCGAGTCGAGCCCGTCGACGGTGAGCAGCAGCAGCTGCTGCAGCTCGGCGCCGAACCGGCGGCACGCCACGTCGAGGTTGGCCATCGCGATCGCCTTCCGCTCGTTGTGTCCCAGGCACAGGCCGTAGCCGACGTCGAAGCGGGTGCGGTCCTCGTCGGGGCCGTCGAGGTCCTCGATGGCCTCTGTCTCGGTGGCCCGGAACCGCCCGACGGTGACCGGCGCCCCGGTGTGCGGGTGGCGCACCCGCAGCGGCAATCGGCCGTGGCGCACCTCGCCGAGCGTCACCTCGTGCAGGTGCCCGTCGGGGCCCAGCACCGAGCGGTACCAGAGCCCGACCAGCGCCCCGGTCTCCGCGCGGGCCATGCTCGCCAGCACCGCCGAACGGGGGGCGGGCGGGCGCGCGGCGCGCCGGGTGACGTCGAACGGCTCGGCGTCGGCGGGCGGGCCGTGGTCGACGAGCAGGTCCAGCTCGCGCAGCACCGCCGAGAACCGCCGCGGCGCCCGCCGCCGCCCCCCCTCCCCCGCGGCGAGTCCACGTTCTCGACCCGGCGAGTCCGCGTCCTCGACACGGCGAGTCCGCGATTCCGGCATGACGAGCGGCGGGTTCGAAGCCGGTGGATCGCCCAGCGAGACCCGACGTGAGACGACTGCGCTGCCGTTCGCCGCCGTCGCCGGCGCGGCCGGGCGCTCCAGCAACCGGCCGGTGTAGTCCGTGGTCCGGCCGAGCAGCTGCGGGCCGTCGGGGGTGCGGTGCGCGGGGACGATACGGCGCAGCACGGTCATCTCGTCGGGGTCGACGGGCTCGCCGGTCGCCAGCCGCGGCAGCATGCTGCGGTGCGCGCGCACGAGGTGCGCGGCCTCCACCGGGTCGCCCTCCGCCTGCCGCAGCGCGTCGGCGGCCGTGGCCTCGTGGTAGAGCCCCGCCTCGCCCATCACGCGGTCCACCGCGAGCCGGAACCGGGCGATGATCTGTTCGGTCGACGCCCACGGTGCCGGGCCGGCGACGCGGGCGCGGCGGGTGAGGTCCTCCGCGGCGAGGATCGCGCCGAGCCCTCCCCGGGCACCGGAGTACCCCATCAGAGCGTGCCCCCGGCCGGGCGCGCGCCGCTCGTCGTGCCGGAATCGCGGACTCGCCGTGTCGAGGACGCGGACTCGCGGGGCCGAGAACGCGGACTCGCGGCGACTGGGGCGGGGGACGGGGTGGGGGTGGCGCGGGTGGTTCTCGGCAGGCCGATCACCCGTCCGTCCGGCGCGACGAGCAGCAGGTCCGGGCCGGCGGGGAAGCTCGCGGTCGCCTCGTCCCGGGCGCGGTGCAGATCCTCGTCCCAGCCGTGCGGGGCGAACCGCGCCACCCCGTCGACGCCGGGGCCGCGCAGCTCGTAGGCCGGCGTGCCACCCTCGACGTCGGACACTCCGACGGTGACGAGCGCCGCGTCCTCCGGCGCCTGCGCGCTGCCCCGCGCGACCCCCGCCAGCTCGGCGGCCGTGGGCGGGCGCAGGGCGGCGACGAACCGGGCCCGCCCCGCGTCCGCCGCGGGTGCGGAGGTGGCCAGCCGCACGCGCTCGCGCCACCGCCCGCCGGGCTCGTCGCCGAGCAGCGCCACCGGGGTGTCGAGCGTGGCCAGGGCCAGCGCGGGCAGCAACGCCGCCGGGCAGTCCGCGGGCGGCAGCTGCGCGACCGTGCCGGGCCGCGCGAGTGCGGCCAGCACCGCGCGGAACACCGCGTGCGCGCCGTCAGGGGTGAGCACGTACCGCGTCACGACAGCTCCTCGAACTCGACGACGGTGGGGGCGAGCGCCGCCCACTCGGCGGCCTCGGCGGCGGCGACGCGCGCGGCGACCCGCGCGCACAGGGCGTCCACCTCGGCCGCACCGGCAGCCGCCTCGGCCACACCGGCAGCACCGGCCACACCGGCGGGCAATCCAGCCGCCACGCCGGCCACACCGCCCGGCACTCCGGACACACCGCCCGCGCCCGCCGCGTCACACACCGCCGCGGCGAGCACGGCGGCGCGGTCGTCGCCCAGCCGCATCGCCCAGCCGCGGACCCCGTCGAGCGCCACCTCGGCCTCGCACGCCAGCACGTCGCCGAGCATGAACCGCTCGCCGCGCACCGGCTCGACGACCTGGGTCGCGACGCACCCCACCTCCGGGGCGCGCAGCACGTCCAGCCGCCCACCGCGGGCGAGCAGCTCGTCGGCCAGCGCCACCAGCTCGCCGGGCTCGGCGACGGCGAGCAGCGCGGCCCGTTCCTCCCGGGTCATCCGGGCACCCCTTCCGCACGGACGTCCGTCGATCCCAGCGCCGATCCCGGCTCCCTCGATCCCAGCTCCACCACGACGCGCACCGCGTCCGCCCGCATCCAGGCGCTGCTGCACATCAGCGCCTGCCCGCTCGCGGCGTCCCGGCTCAGGCTCTCCACCAGCCACAGCGGGGTGCAGGACTCGATCTCCAGTTCGGCGAGGACCTCGGCGGGCGGCACGTCGAGGCTGACCCGGCACCACGCCCGCACCGGTTCGACCCGCGCGAGCTGGCGCAGCACCTCGTCGAGCGACTCCACCGCGTGCATCGCGAGGTCGAGGTCGGCGACGAGGCCCTCGGGCAGCCACTCGTGGGTCCAGGAGGCGAGCCGGTCGTCGATGTAGGAGCGGCGGACGAGCCGGCGCGCGGTGGTGCCCGGGTCGAGGCCGAGCAGCGCGGCCTTGTCCGCGGGCAGCGGCACGCGGCCGATCTCGCGGACCACCGAGCGTGGCCGGGCGCCCGCGGCGGTCACCGTATGGTGCCAGGACGGGCGCCGGTCGTGGGAGATCGTGTAGTCGATCCGGCGGTTGACGAACGTCCCCAGGCCCTGCACGCGCCGCACCAGCAACCGCCGCTCCAGTTCCTGGAGGGTGGCGCGGGCGGCGGCGCGGCCGACGCCGAAGCGTCCGGAGATGTCGTGCTCGCTGGGGACGCGCGCGCCCGGCGGGGAACCGGCGAGCTCGGCGGCCAGCCGGTCGGCCAGCTCCAGGTAGCGGTGCACGGGTGCCACGGTGCGCGCTCGACTCGTCCGGACAACCGCCCGGCGGGCAACGCGACGCGACGGGCACGCGAACACTTGCTGAGCTTGTCTGCCGGTCAGGCGGGCGGCGTTGTCGACCGGCGGCCACCGCGACGACGGGCGTGCGATGACGGGCGGCCACCCCGACCGGGTGAGCTGCACGGCATGACCGATGACGTGCGGGCGCGGTTGCGCACCGAGCTGCTCGCGATGGCCGACCTGCCCTACGGCGGCGAGGCCGTCGACCAGCTCGCCCACGCGTTGCAGACCGCCACCCTCGCCGCCGACGCGGGCGCCCGCCCGGAGCTGGTGGCGGCGGCGCTGCTGCACGACGTCGGCCGGTCCGCACCGGTGGCGGCAGAGCTGCCGGGCGTGCCGCACGAGCGGGTCGCCGCGGCGCACTGCACGCGGCTGCTCGGGCACGACGTGGGCTGGCTGGTGGGGTCGCACGTGCTGGCCAAGCGGGTGCTGGTGCGCCTGGAGCCCGCCTACGCGGCCGCGCTCAGCGCCGTGTCCACCCGGTCGCTGGCCGAGCAGGGCGGCCCCGCGGGCGACGTCGAGCTGGCCGCGTTCCTGCGCCACCCGCTGCGCGGGGAGGCGCTGTCGCTGCGCCGGTGGGACGACGCGGCGAAGGTGGCCGGAGCGCCCACCCGCTCGCTCGACGACCTGCTGGACCTCGCCCTGGCGGCGCCCACCGTGCGCTGACCTCGCCGGGCCGCTCGTGATCATCGGTTCGGGACGCACGGCCGTTCCAGGCGCGGTCGGCGGTCCCGAAACGTCGATCATGGCCGGGGACCCGGGGCGGCGAGTTCAGCGCGGCCCCGATCTCGCGCCGCGTCAGCGGACCGCGCGGCGCAGCCACAGCGCCAGCAGCTCCACGGCCATGACCGTCGCGAAGACCATCATCATGATCGTCGTGACCACCCCGAACTCCAGCACCCGCGCGGCGTTGAGCAGCTGGAACCCGATCCCGCCCGCGCCGACGATGCCCAGCAGCGTCGCCGAGCGGATGTTGACGTCGAGCAGGTAGAGCACGTGCGCGACGAACGCCGGGGCCCCGGCGGGCACGGTGGCGGAGAAGAACACCTGCGGGCGCGACGCCCCGGTGGCGCGGACGGCCTGTTCGGGGCCGGGGTCGAGCTCCTCCAGGGAGTCGGCGACGAGCTTGCCGAGCAGCCCCACCGACGCGATCCCGAGCGCGAACGCCCCGGCCACCTCGCCGAGACCGGTGATCACGACGAAGACGATCGCGAGGATCAGCTCGGGCAGGCCGCGGATCGTGAGGATCACCAGGCGCGCGGCCTTGGCGACCCCCGGCGTCGGCGCCACGTTGCGGGCGGCGAGCGACCCGAGCGGCAGCGACAGCACGATCCCGATGAGCGTGGCGGCGAGCGCGATGGAGATCGTGTCGAGCATCGCCGCGACCAGCTCGGGCAGGATGCCGCCGGTCTCCGGCGGGACGAAGTAGCCGATCGCGGTGAGGATGCCCCCGACGTCGGCGAACGCGGCGAGCGAGACCCCCGAGCCGAACATCGACGCCAGCACGGCCACCGCCGAGACGCCCACGTAGGCGGTGCGCCGGATCCGCGCGGGCGTCCACGGCGGCAGCGTGCGGCCCTCCACGAGCGCCGCGGCCGAGCGCAGCCGCGGGTCGCGGGTGACGTCGGCGTCCAGCGCGAGCTCGGCGTCGGTGCCGGGCCCGCGGGGACGGACCTGCGCCGCCGTCCCGCGCCCGACGACCGCTCCCGGGCGCACCGGGCGGACCAGCCGCACGAGCGCCCCGCTCACCCCGCCGCGGCGCTCCTCGCGCCGTCCCAGCAGGGCACCGCGGATCGCCCCGGAGATCGACTCGATGACGATGCACAGCACGAGCACGACCAGCGCGAGCGCGATCGCGCGCGGGTAGTCGAGCAGCGCCAGCGCGTCGGCGATCGCCTTGCCGATGCCGGCCACGCCGACGAAGCCGAGGATCACCGAGATCCGCAGGTTGATGTCGAGGCGGTGCAGCCCGACGGCGACGAACGCGGGCAGCGCGCCGGGCAGCACCGCACCGGCGATCTGCTGCATCCGGGTGGCACCGGTGGCGCGCAGGGCGGTGGCGGGGCCGTCGGGGAGCTGCTCGACGGCGTCGGCGTAGAGCTTGCCGATCATCCCGATCGAGTGCAGCCCCATCGCCAGCACGCCGGGCAGCGCGCCGAGCCCGAACACCCGCACGAACACGATGGCGAGCACCACGTCGGGCACCGCGCGCGCGACGACGATCACCGCCCGCGACCCGAGCCGCAGGCCCCGGCCGGGGGTGGTGTTGCCCGCGGCGAGCAGCGCCAGCGGCACCGACAGCACCACCGACAGCAGCGTCGCGCACACCACGATCGCGAGCGTCTGCGCGCACAGCGCGAGGACCTCCAGCAGCGGCGGGAAGTCCAGCGGGAACACCCGCTGCGCGAAGCGCGCCGCGTTGGCGGCGCCGTCGACGAAGGTGGCGACGTTGATGCCCAGGTCCACGAACGCCCACACCATCGCCGCGAGCAGCCCGGCCATGACGACCGCCGCCGCCGTGGAGCCCGCCCGGGGCGGCGCGGTCAGCCGCGCCGGCGGCCGGGCCCCGGGCTCGGGGGGCCGGGGCGGTGCGGCGAGGGACACGCCTCAGCCGGCCCTGCGAACGGCGCCGACCCTGGCCGGGGCGACCGCCACCCGGGCGTACACCGACATCGCCTCGTCGCGCGACAGGCCCGCGTTCGGCGTGTCGAGCACCACCCGCCCCGACCGCAGCCCGACGATCCGGTCGCCCCAGCCCAGGGCCAGCTCCACCTGGTGCAGGCTGCACAGCACGGTGAGCCCGTCCTCCCGGCTGATCGTCGCGATCAGGTCCATGACCTGCGCGGACGACTCCGGGTCGAGCGATGCCACCGGCTCGTCGGCGAGCAGGATCTCCGGGCGCTGCATGAGCGCGCGGGCCACCGCGACGCGCTGCTGCTGCCCGCCGGACAGGGTGTCGGCGCGCTGGAAGGCCCGGTCGGCGAGCCCCACCCGGTCCAGGTGCTCCAGCGCCTCGCGGCGCAGCCCCGCCGGGTAGGTGGGCAGGCCCAGCCGCGGCCCGCGCAGGCGCCCGAGCGCGCCGGAGCACACGTTCTCCAGCACGGTGCGGCTGCCGACGAGGTCGAACTGCTGGAAGACGAACCCGATCCGCCGGCGCAGCGCGCGCAGCTCGCCGGCCCCGGCGCGGGCCACGTCCACGCCGAGCACGCGGACCCGGCCCGCGGTGGGCGACTGCAGGCCGTCGACGTGGCGCAGCAGCGTGGACTTCCCCGAGCCGGACAGGCCCAGGAACACCACCACCTCCCCGCGGGCGACGTCGAGGGTCACGTCGTCGAGGGCGACGACGTCTGCGCCGAAGCGCTTCGTGACGGCCCCGAGCTCGATCACCGGGGCGCTCACTGCGCGGTGCACCGCTCGGTCTTGGTGATCTCGCAGATCGTGCGGATCGGCTCGTAGAAGGCGTCGTCGACGACCGTGTAGCCGGACGCGCCCTCGTCGCTGATGGAGCACTCGCCGCTGCACAGGCTGTTCGCGAGCAGGTAGTCGGAGTTCGCCTTCATCGCGATCGCGTCGGCGATCGTGGCGCGCAGCTCCGGGCTGAGCGTGTCGAGCACCGCCAGCGGCGAGCTGGGGATCGGCTCGGACTTCCATACCGTCGTGATGTCGCCCGCCTGGATCTGACCGGCCTCGATCAGCTCCTTGTCGACCATGTTGTCGAAGGCGAACCCGGCGTCGCAGCGCCCGGCGTTGACCTCCAGCACCGACGCGTCGTGGCCGCCGGCGAACACCGGCTCGACGCCGGTCTCCGGGTCGATGCCCAGGCCGAGCAGTCCCGCGCTGGGGTACAGGAACCCCGAGGTCGACGCCGGGTCGACGAAACAGACCTTCTTCCCGGCGAACCCGGCGAGGTCGGTGATCGGCGAGCCGGTCTTGACGATGCCGTAGGAGACGTAGCTGGCCGGCTGGCCCTTGTCCACCAGCGCGCCGACCGGGGAGATCTTCGCGCCGTTGTTGCGCGCGAGGACGTAGGAGAACGGGCCGAACTGGGCGATGTGGATGTTGCCGGCGATCTGGCCCTCGATGACCGCGGTGTAGTTGGTCGCCTGCCGGAACTCGATCTTCTTGCCGGTCTCCCTCGCGAGCAGGTCGATGATCGGCTGGTAGCTCTGCTGGAGGGTCGTGGACTCCTCGCTGGGCACCGCGGCGAACACGAGCGTCTCGGGATCGGCTGCGGCACCGGCCCCGCCACCGGGTGCGGCGCTCTGCCCGCAGCCCGCCACGGCCAGCGCGATCACCATCGCGGCCGCCAGTGCGCCACCGGGGCGCCTCATCGTTCGCAGCATCGAGCCACTCCTCCACGTCGCCGGGTGTCGGGCGCAACCCTGTGTGGTGGACGTGCCGGTGCTCACTCGATCGGATTACGCAGCGGCGAACGGCGGCCGTCGAACGCGCCCCGCTCGGCCGGACCTCCCGTCCCGCGGCCGCCGGGTCGCGGCAGCAACGCCACTTTCACGCCACCAGAGGGCAGGAAAGTGGCTTTGCTGCCACCCCGGGACCGCGCACCATCACCGATCGGTAAGGAGGCGGCGCCCCGCGCGGCAACCGGACGCGCGAAGATGCCCGACGTGACCACCACGTCGCCGGTAGCGCCCGGCATCGAGCCCGCCGCCCCGCCGCGCGGGTGGCGCGCGCTCGCCGGGGTCCTCGCGGTGGCCGCCGCGATCGGCGCCGGGCACCTGGTGGCCGCGGTCGTGTCGCCGCCGTCGTCGCCCTACCTCGCGGTCGGCGACGCCGCGGTGCGGCTGGCCCCGGAATGGCTCGTCGAGTTCGCCAAGAGCGCGTTCGGGACAGCCGACAAGGCCGTGCTGCTGGTCGGGATGGCCGCCGTCATCGCCCTGGTCGCCGCCGCCGCGGGCCTCGCCGCGCTGCGCGACCCCCGCCGCACCACCTGGGCGATCACCGGCCTGGGCCTGCTCGGGCTGGTCGCGGTGCTGTTCTCCCCGACGTTCGGGCTGCTCGACCTGGTCGCCCCGGCCACCGCGCTGCTCGTCGGGCCGGCGGTGTTCCGCCGCCTGCACGCCCTGGCCGGCGGTGCACCCGCCACGACGCCGGACGACCCGTCCCGGCGGCGGTTGCTGGTCAGCTCGTCGGTCGCGGTCGGCGCGGGCGCGCTCGGCGCGGCGGGGATCGGGCAGTTGCTCGCCGGACCGACCACCACGGGCGCGGGCGGGTCGCGCGCGATCGTCACCAGCGCGCTCGCCGCCGCCCCGATCACTCAACCGGCACCACCGATCCCGCCGGGCGCGGACTTCGTCGCCGACGGCACACCGCCGTTCATCACGTCCAACGCCGACTTCTACCGCATCGACACCGCCCTGCGCGTCCCGATGCTGTCCGCCGACGACTGGTCGCTGCGGCTGCACGGCATGGTCGACCGGGAGATCACGCTCGACTTCGCCGACGTCATGTCCCGGCCGCTGGTGCAGCGCGCGGTGACGCTGGTGTGCGTGTCCAACGAGGTCGGCGACGATCTCATCTCCACCGCGCTGTTCACCGGCGTCGATCTGCGCGCGCTGCTGCTGGAGGCCGGCGTCCGCCCCGGCGCGGACCAGGTGCTCTCCACCAGCGCCGACGGCTGGACCGCCGGCACCCCCACCGACGTGCTGCTGGAGCCCGACCGGGGCGCGCTGCTCGCCGTCGGCATGAACGGCGAGGCCCTGCCCGCCGAGCACGGCTTCCCCGCGCGGCTGGTCGTGCCCGGGCTCTACGGGTTCGTCTCGGCCACCAAGTGGGTCACCGACATCGAGCTGACGACGTTCGCGGCGAAGACCGGCTACTGGCAGCCACGCGGCTGGGCGCGCCTGTCACCGGTGAAGACCCAGTCGCGCATCGACTTCCCGCGCGGGTTCCGGGCCGTCCCGGCGGGCCGGGTGCCGGTGGCCGGCATCGCCTGGTCGCAGCCCGACGGGATCAGCCGCGTCGAGGTCCGGGTCGACGGGGGTGCGTGGCGCGACACCGAGCTGGCCGCGGACGTCGGCGGCGACACCTGGCGGATGTGGCGGACCGACGTCGAGGTGGCGCCGGGCGAGCACGTCGTGCAGGTCCGGGCCACCGACGCCCGCGGCGTCACCCAGACCGAGCAGATCGCCCCGCCCGCCCCCGACGGCGCCACCGGCTGGCACGGCATCGTCTTCACCGCCCGCTGACCCCCCGCGCGTCGGGCGATCCGGCAGCGCGAGTCGGGATGGCACGATGTGCCCGTGCCGCCCGACGAGGTCTTCCGACGCCACGGCGTGGCGGTCGCGTACCTGTTCGGCTCGCGCGCGACCGGGACCGCGCGACCCGCGAGCGACCACGACGTCGCGGTCCTCTTCGCGGCCGCCGAGCCGGCGCTGGACGCGACCGTGCGCCTGGGCGCCGACCTCGCGGCCGCGCTGGGCACCGCCGTCGACGTCGTCGACCTCGACCGGACCACGCTGGAGCTGCGCGGCCGGGTCGCGGAGGAAGGCAGGCTGATGTTCTCCGCGGACGAGCCGCGCCGGGTCCGCTTCGAGGTCGACGCGCGGCTGCGCTGGATCGAGTTCCGCCCGGTCGTGCGCGAGACCGGGGCGGCCTACCTGCGACGGGTCGCCCGGTCGGGGTTGCGCTGATGGCCGGTTGCCGTGGTTGACGAGGACCGGGTGCGGCGCCTGCTCGGGCTGCTGGAGCGCTACCGCGCGCTGCTCGCGCAGGACGTCCCCGACCCCTACCGCCGCCGGCACCTGGTGCAGACAGCCGCACAGGTCTGCATCGACCTGGCCAACCACGTCATCGCCGCCGACGGGCACCGGGTGCCGCGCGACTACGGCGACGCCTTCCGCGTGCTGGCCGAGGTCGGCGTGCTCGACGCGGCGCTCGCCGAGCGCCTGGTGTCGCTGGCCGGAGCGCGCAACCTGATCGTGCACCTCTACGCCGAGGTGGACGACGAGCGGCTCGCGCGGGCCGTCCGCGACGGCGGCCTGGACGACCTCGACGCCTTCGCCCGGCGGATCGCCCGGCTCACCGGCTGACACCGGCCCGGTTACGCGGCCCCGCCCCCGGGTACCCGACCCGCCATGGACACGAGCAGGAAGATCCAGGTCAGCCGGGTCATCGACGCGCCGGCGGAGGACATCTTCGCGCTGCTGTCGGACCCGAACCGGCACCCCGAGCTGGACGGCGCAGGCTTCGTGCGGGGCGTGGCGGGCGAGGCGCCGCCGATCCGCGGCATCGGCCAGGTGTTCACGATGAACATGCATCAGCCCCAGCTCGGCGACTACCGAATGATCAACTTGGTGACGGCGTTCCAGCCGCACTCGCGCATCGGCTGGGGCCCGCAGATGGACCCCGACTGCGACGCCGCCCAGAAGCTCGGGGAGATCGACGCGAGCGGGCACACGTTCACCTTCGACCTCAGCGCGGCCGACGGCGGCACCGAGGTCACGCAGACCTACGAGTGGATGAGCGTCAAGGACCCGAAGTTCGCCGAGATGTTCCCGCTGGTCTCCGCCGAGCAGCTCGAGGGCAGCCTCGACCGCCTCGCCGCCGCGGTGAGCTGACGCTCGACGCCGCTCTGCGCCGCGCGGCCGGTCGGCAGGTCACGTGGCGGGGCCGGGCGCACCGCGGGGATGAACGCGTTCTCATCGACGTCTCATCGCCCGGCCACGGCGGGCGCGCAGCATCGGGCCCATGCCCTCCGCCCCGCCACCCGCCGCGGCCCGCACGGCGCCCCCGGCCGAGCGCTCGGCCGAGCCCCCGGCCGGACTCCCCGCCGTCGACCCGGCGTGGCCGCCGCCGCTGGCCCTGCTGCTCGGCCCCGGCGCCCACGACCTGGTGGCCGTGGCGCTGGCCGAGATCGGCGGCGAATTGCTGGACCTGCACGTCCGGAACGTGAGCGTGCAACCGTCGGGCGCGACGGTCGCCCGCTACGAGGCCACGGTCGGGATCGACGGGCGGCGCGCGCCGGTGACCCTCGCGGCCACCACCGGTGCACGGATCCCGCCCGGAGCCGCGGTGGTCGCGGGCACCGCGGGCGGCGCGACCGTCGAGGTGGGGCTGTGGCGCTGGCCGCTCGATCCCGCCCTGCCCGGCCTGGCCCGCGTCACCGATCCCGCCCGGCTGGCCGCGCTGCTCGCGGTCGCCGGTGCGCCCGCCGCGGCGCCGCAGGTCAGGGTGCGCGCCTACCGGCCCGGGCGGCGCGCGGTGCTGGAGGTGACGGGTGCGCTGCGGCGGCTGTTCGTCAAGGTGGTGCGCCCGGACGCGCTCGCCGGGCTGTGCGGCCGCCATGACCTGCTCGTCGCGCACGTGCCGACCCCGCCGGTGCTCGCCGCCACCGACGACGGCGTGCTGGTGGCGCCCGCGCTGCCCGGGGCGCCCCTGCGGGCCCGGCTCGGCGACCCCGCGGATCGGCCCGACGGTCCCACCCTCGACGCCCTGCTCGACCGGTTCCCCGCCGACGTCGCGGCGCTGCCCGCCGGGCGCCGGTACCCGCCCGGGGACCACCTCGCCCGGGTGCCGCACTTCGCGGGCGTCCTCGCCTGCACGGCCGTGACCGGCGCGGACGCCCGGCGCAGGCTCGCCGCGTTGT
>JBQTJE010000120.1:0-6067 GCA_052387455.1 Pseudonocardia sp. | reverse complement strand
TCGGGTTTTTTTTGTTTTCGCCCCCCGTGCTCCCCTCCCCGCGGGGCGCTGTTGGGTTTTTTAGTGTCGTCGCCCCCATGCTTACCCCCACGACTCCCCGGTCGCCCCATGCCCCGAACACCCGCCGATGCGACCGCCCGGCGAACCTGACGCCGGGGAAGTGCGCCAGGGTCGCCGGGCGGCGGCACCGGCGGTGATCGGGATCGCGTGTCGCGCCCGGCTACATCAGCCCGGGCAGTACCTCCTCCTGCGCCTTCGCGTAGGTCTCCTCGTGCTCGTCCTGATACCGCTGCCAGGCCTGCGCGTCCCAGATCTCGGCCCGGGTGAAGGCGCCGATCACCACGCAGTCCTTGCTCAGCCCCGCGTACCGGCGCAGCTCAGGAGTGATGGCGATCCGCCCCTGCGCGTCCGGGTTCTGCTCGTCCGTGCCCGAGAAGAGGTTGCGCTGGAAGACGCGGGCCGACTCGTTGGTGAGCGGCGCAGAGGCGACCTTGCGGGCCATCTCCGCGAACGCCTCCCTGGTGAACACGTAGAGGCAGTGGTCCTGCCCCTTCGTGATCATCAGGCCACCTCGCAGCTCGTCACGGAACTTCGCGGGCAGCGTGAGCCGCCCCTTGTCGTCCAGCCTGGGGGTGTAGGTGCCGAGGAACATGCCCTCACCTCCACCCGGCTCGGGCCCCACGTACCCCGCGGAGCCCCAGTAGCCACCACATTACCCCACTTCCCACCACCGTCAACCGGTGAAAAGGGCCCGCTCGGCCCCGGACAGCCGTTCGATCGCAGCTCAGGACAGGTGAGGCGAGGTGGGGGAACATCGCCGACCACTCCCCCGGGCGACACCACACCACCGATCGACGGCCGGAAACGAGCCCGCAAACACCGACGAACGGTCCATCCGGAACGCCCGACGGCAGGTCAGAGCACTTGCTCACCGGCTGGTGGGGCGTCGTGGGGCCACCGAGAGAGCAGGGGGCCGGGACGGGTTTGACAGACTGTGCTCCATGACGACGACGAGCGGCCCGTCGGCCGCGCCGGGTCTGGACGGCGGCCCCGCCGGGCTCGCCGAGGTGGCCGAGTTCTCCAACCGGGTCTCGGCGAACGTGCAGCGGGTCCTAGTCGGCAAGCCCGAGGTCGTCCGCATCGCGCTGGTCACCCTGCTCGCCGAGGGTCACCTGCTGGTCGAGGACGTGCCCGGCGTGGGCAAGACCTCGCTCGCCAAAGCACTCGCCCGCTCGATCGACTGCTCGGTCAGCCGCATCCAGTTCACCCCCGACCTGTTGCCCGGCGACGTCACCGGCGTGTCGATCTACAACCGGCAGTCGACGCTGTTCGAGTTCCGCCCCGGCCCGGTCTTCGCCAACGTCGTGGTCGCCGACGAGATCAACCGCGCCTCGCCGAAGACCCAGTCCGCGCTGCTGGAGTGCATGGCCGAGCAGCAGGTCACCGTGGACGGGGCCACCTACGCGCTCGCCGAGCCGTTCATGGTGGTGGCCACGCAGAACCCGATCGAGATGGACGGCACCTATCCGCTGCCCGAGGCCCAGCGCGACCGCTTCACCGCCCGGGTGAGCGTCGGCTACCCCGACCCGGTGGCCGAGCTGGCCATCGTCGACGAGCACTCCGCCGCCGACCCGCTGGCCACGCTGCGCCCGGTCGTGGACGTCGCCAGGGTGCGCTCGGTCGTCGAGGCGGTCCGCCGCGTGCACATCGGCCAGGAGGTCCGCCAGTACTGCGTCGACCTGGTCGGAGCCACCCGCAGGCTCGCCGAGCTGCGCCTCGGCGCCTCGCCGCGGGCCACCCTGCACCTGGTACGGGCCTCCCGCGCGCAGGCCGCGCTCTCGGGCCGCGGGTTCGTCGTTCCCGACGACGTGCACGCCGTCGCCGTGCCGGTTCTCGCACACCGGCTGCTGCTCACCCCGGACGCGCAGGCGGCGCGCCGCTCGGCTGCAGAACTGGTGCGCGCGTTGCTCGCCCGGCTGCCGGCACCCGCCGGACCGCGCGGCGGGGCCTGACCGCGTGGACCAGGGCGCACCGGGCCTGCTCGCGGGCATCACCGGCCGCGGGCGCTGCCTGCTGGCCGGGGGCATCGCGACGGTCGGCTGCGCGATCGTGCTCGACGAGCGCGACCTGCTGCGCCTCGGCGTGTTCGTCGCCGCCCTTCCCCTGCTGGCCCTCGCACTCACGGCGTGGACGCGCCGCGCGATCGGCGTGGACCGCGAGGTCGTGCCCGACCGGCTTCCGGTCGGCACCGAGTCCGGCGTCACCCTGCGGCTGTCCGGCGGCCCGCTGATCGGGTCGATGCGGCTGGCCGACACGGTCCCGGACGCGGCGGGCCCCCAGCCCGACGCGCCGCCCCGGTTCACCCTGCACCGGCTCGCACCGCGGGTGGGCGCCCGCCTGCGCTACCCGCTGCATCCGGTGCGCCGCGGCCTGCACCTGGTCGGGCCGCTGACCACCCACGTCAGCGACCCGCTCGGTCTCACCGAGCTGGAGCGCCACGTTCCCGGCACGCGGCAGTTGCTCGTCCTGCCGCGGGTCACCCCGCTCGCCGGGTCGCCGCCCGCGCTCGGGGCAGGCGAGGGCACGCCGGGCGCGGCGCTCTCGCATCAGGGCATGGGGCAGTCCGACGTGCTGGTGCGCGAGTACCGCCAGGGCGACGAGCTGCGCCGCGTGCACTGGCGCAGCACCGCGCGCCACGACGAGCTGATGGTGCGCCTGGAGGAACGGCCGTGGCGCGGCGCGATCACCGTGCTGCTCGACCGCCGTGACTGCGCCCACCGGGGCCGCGGCGCGGCGTCGAGCCTGGAGTTCGCGGTCGAGCTGGTCGCGAGCATCTGCGTGCACCTGATCAAGCGTGGCGAGCCCGTCACGCTGGTGTTCGAGGACGGCTCCGACGCCACCGCCGCCGCTCCCGGGGGTGGCACCGGGCCGCGCGGCGCAGACGCGATGCTCGACGTGCTCGCCGCGGTCCGCCCGTCGGCACGCAAGGACCTGGGTGGCGCGGGATTCGCCCACGGTGACGTGCTCGCGGTGCTCGGCGCCACCGATCCCGCCCAACTGGACAACCTCGTCGCGTCCTGCCCGGGCGCCGGGCACGCGGTGCTGCTGGACGCCGCGTCCTGGGATCCCGCCGCCACCACCGCACCCGCGGTGGAGCCCGCCGCGTCCGCGCTGCGCCGGGCGGACTGGCACGTCACGGTCGCCGGCGCGGACGCCACGCCACGGCGGAGCTGGGACGATCTCCTGCACACCGCGGTCCGGGCCGGCGGCTAGGACCGTGATGGTCACCGCGCCCCCCGCCCCGCCTCGGCCCGCCGCGCCGCAGCGCACCGGCGTGGACGTGCCGTGGCTGCCCGCCCTCGCTGTCGGCCTCGCGGTGCTGCTCGCGGCGGCGCCCGTCTCGGCGGTGGTGGCGGGCATCGCATGGTTCGGCTACGCCGTTGCTGTGGTGGTCATGGTCGCGGCGGCCGGGATCGCTGCGGCGCCCTTCGGTGGTGCCGCCGTCGCCGGAGCCCAGCTGCTCGGCACGGTGACCCTGCTGACGGTGCTGTTCTGCGCCGACGGCGTGCTCGGAGTGCTGCCCGGACCGGGCGCGCTGCGCGAGATGGCCGCCCTCGCGGCGGGCGCCACCGAACAGATCCGCGCCGTGCCCGCGCCGGTGCCGGCCACCCCCGAGATCTGCTTCCTGGTCGCCCTGGCGGTGGGCCTGGTCGCGGTCGCGGCGCATCTCGTCGCCGTGGTCGCCGGGGCTCCGGCCGCCGCAGCGGTTCCCCTGCTGGTGGCGTTCGCGGTGCCCACCGCGCTCGCCGACGAACTGCTGCCGTGGTGGACGCTGGTCGCCGGGGCCCTTGCCTTCGGCCTGTTGCTCGTGGTCGGGGCCGACCGGCGCCGACTGGCCGGGGCGGCGGCGGTCACCGCCGGTGGCGTGGTCCTGGCGCTGGTCGCGGGACTGCTGACCACCGCGGTGGGCACCGACGGACGCTTCGCCGACGCCCCCCGCGCCGGCGCGGACATCGGCCTCGACCCGTTCACCGCGCTGCGCGGCCAGCTCACGCGCACCGAGCCGGAGGACCTGCTGGAGGTGCGCGGGCTCCCCCGGCCCACCTACCTGCGCGCGCTCACGTTGCGCGACTACGTGCCCGACACCGGCTGGGAGGCCGGCCGGCCCGATCCCGGGGTCGACCTCACCGGGCCGCTGCCCGTGCCGGCCGGGCCCGGCGAGCAGGCCTCGATCGAGATCGACAACCTGGCCTACCGCGACTACTGGCTGCCCCTCTACGGCGATCCCCTGCTCGTCACGGGCGTCGACGACGAGGCATGGGCGTACGACCAGGTGAGCGGCATCGCCTACACCTCGCTGCCCACCGAGGAGGGCAGCTGGGAACAGCGGGCCTCGCTGCCGGCACCCACGGCCGCACAGCTGCGGGCGGCGGGCCGTGAGGGCGTCGCCCCGGCCTACCTGGACACCTCCGGCGTCGACCCGCGCGTTGGCCAGCTCGCCGCGCAGGTCACCGCCGGCCGCGGCACCGACTTCGACCGCTCGATCGCGTTGCTCGACCACTTCACCGGGCCCGGCTCGGCGTTCAGCTACAGCCTCGCGACCGCGCCGGGCAACGGCGACGACGCGCTCGTCGAGTTCCTCACCACCGGTCGCACCGGCTACTGCGAGCAGTTCGCCTCGGCGATGGCGGTGATGCTGCGCACGCTCGGGGTCCCCGCCCGGGTCGCCGTCGGGTTCACCGCCGGGGTCGAGTCGGACGACCACCGCACCGTGGCCACGGCCGACGCCCATGCCTGGGTCGAGGTGTGGTTCGCCGGCCAGGGCTGGGTGCTCTTCGACCCCACCCCCCTGTCGGACGGGCGCAGCGTGGAGCCCCCCTACGTCGCCGAGGCCCGCGCGGAGTCCGGCGCCGGCGCCGGGGCCGCACCCGCGCCCGCGCCGCGGCCCGACCCGAGCCCGGCTCCCGCGCCCGGCGAGGCGCCTGTGGGCGGGTCCCCGGAGCAGGACGCTTCCGACCCCGCCGCGGACGGCGTGTGGGACGAACCGGTCTGGCCGTTCCTGGTCGTCCTCCTCGCCGGACTCGCGGCCGCAACACCCGCCGCGATCCGGGCCGTCACGCGCCGCCGAAGGCTCGCCGCGGTCTCCGCGGGCGGGGCGGGGGCAGCGAGCGCGGCGTGGGACGAGCTGCTCGCCGAGTCGGCCGACCGTGGCGTCCCCGGCAGGCCCAGCGACACCGTGCGCGGCACGGCCCGGCGAATCGTGCGCGAGCACCGCCTCGCCGAGGGTGCCCAGGCGGCGTTGCGACAGGTCGTGGGCGCGGTGGAGTCGAGCTGGTACGGAGCGGCGCATCCGGCCCCCCGCGAGCTCGACGGCGCGGTCGCGAGCCTGCGGTCGGGGATCGAGAACGGCGACCCGCTCGGCTGGCGGCGCCGGCTCCTGCCGCGCTCGGTTCTCGGTGCCGCGCGTGCACGGGTGGCCGGGCTGAACCGCCGGTCGCGAGGTCGCGCACCTACGCGCTGACCCGGACGCCGGGCACAACACGACCGGCCGGAGCCCGCAGGCACCGGCCGGTCGGGTTGCTCGACGCCGCTACTCGCTCGACGCCGCCACTCGCTCGACGCAGCTATTCCTGCTCGAACCGGCGACGGAAGCGCTCCTCCATGCGGCCGGTGAAGCGGTTCTTGTCAGGCTCCGGGTCCTTGCCCGGCGCGGGCTGCGCGCCGGCGCCCACAGAGGTGACCGCGAGGACGGCACCGCCGAGCATCACGAGGAAGCCGACGACGCTGAGCACGGGGAAACTGCCCAACCAGAGCATCGGAAGCGCCACGCCCAGGACGAGCATGACGAGCCCGAGAGCGAACAGGGCGATGCCCTGTACGCGGCGGCGCTTCGTGGGACGGCGCATCCGGCCGCCGCGCACGGTGGATGCGAACTTGGGATCCTCGGCGTAGAGAGCTCGCTCGATCTGTTCGAGCAGTCGCTGCTCGTGCTCGGAGAGGGGCATGGCTTCGCCTCCGGCACACGGTATTCCTGTCGGGTCATCTTCCATGGTGCCGGAACGACGCG
>JBQTJE010000119.1:0-18738 GCA_052387455.1 Pseudonocardia sp. | reverse complement strand
GGGGGTGGCAGGGGGTGCGGCGGGTGCAGGGGGTGCGGGGGTGGCAGGGGGGGCGGCGGGTGCGGTGATCACCGGTCGGGGACGGGCGGCTGTGTCTGGTGCGGTTCCTGGTCCCGGAACGGTGATCATGGTGGGCGTGGGCCCCGGTGAGAGCACGGACACCGGGCTGGTGGGGGTGGCCGGCGTGGGGGTGGCCGGCGCCGGGGTGGTGAGCGTGGGGGTGGTGATCGCCGGTTGGGGACGTGCAGCCGCGTCCTGCACGGTTGCGCGTCCCGAATTGGTGATCATGGTGGGCGGGGCCGCGGGCGTGCCGCGACGGGTGGCGGCGCGGCCGGTGGGCGGGGGTGGGAGAGAGGCGGGGCCGGGGGCTGGGCCGGCGGCGAGGGTGGGCGTGGAGCCGGCAGGCAGGGAGCCGGGCGATGGGACGGGCGCACGCTCGTCGCCCCACGGGACGAGCCGTACCCGCTCGGCCGGACCCCGCCCGCCCGCCGGTGTGGCGGTGACCACGGCGTCCGGTCCGAGCAGCGCCTGCACCCGGACCAGCGCCCGCCCCGCGCGCTCGTCGCCCTCGCCCACGTCTCCCCAGAGCCCGAGCTGGAGTGCACCGGCGGCGACCGTCTCCTCGGGCACCAGCCGCAACCGGCGCAATCCCCCGGGGTCGCCCGCGGTGCCCGCGACGGCCCGGCGGGTGAGCCAGGCGTCGAGCTGCCAGCGCACGCGGTCCACGGTGCCGGCGGGGGTGAGCGGTTCGGCGCAGCGCCACACCCGGTGCAGCTCCTCGCCGGCGGGGGTGCGCGCGCCCACCCCGAGCCGGGTGCACGCCAGCCCGTGCCCGGCCAGTACCCGGTGCAGCCGCTCGGCCAGCCCGCGTGCGGCGAACGCGGCCGCGTCGACGCGGTCGACCGGCGGGTCGAGCTCCGCCTCGACGGCCAGTTCCTCCGGCGGGCGGCGCCGCAGCGGGGGTCGCGGGTCGAGTCCGCGGGCCAGCCGGTGGGCCGCCAGCGCGTCGGCACCGAACCTGGACGTCACGTCCTGCGCGTCCAGGGCGCCGAACGCCCCCAGGCTGCGCAACCCGAGCCGATCGAGCAGCCCCACCAGCTCGGAGCGGTCGACGTCCGGGTCGCGGTCCAGCTCCGCCACTTCCAGCGGGGCGAGGAAGCTCGGCGTGCGGCCGGCCTCCACCGCCACGCCCCGGCGGGCGGCGAGCACTGCGGCGAACAACCCGTCCGCGATCCCCACCTGGCACTCCACCCCGGCTCGCGTTGCCACCTGGTCGACCAGCCGTTCGGCGGCCACGAGCTCCCCGCCGAACCACCCGGCCGGGCCCCGGGCGGCCAGCGCGACCAGCCCGGGGCGCACCACCTCCACGCCCGGTGCCAGCTCCTCGACGGCGGCGGCGACGGGCTCGAACGCGCGGGCGTCGCGCTCCGGGTCGGGAGCCAGCACCGCCAGCTCCGGGCACCGGGCCTGGGCCTCGCGCCGACGCAGGCCGCGCCGTACCCCGCGGCCCCGCGCGAGTGCCGAGCAGGCCAGTACCCGGTTGGCCGCCACCACCGCCGCGGGGCGGTGCGCCGGGACGTGTGCCGCCCGGGCCGCGGCCGTCACGGGCCAGTCCGGTGACCACAGCGCGAGCACCCGCACGGGCGGGTCGATCACGGCTCGATCCCCGACACGCCGCAGGCATGATCACCGTTTCGGGACACGGGACCGTGCTGTGCACGGTCGGCCGTCCCGAGCTGGTGATCATGGGCGGGGAAAGGGCGGGCGTGGGCCGCCTCCTCGGCATGATCGTCGACCGGGGACGTGGGGCAGCGCCACGCGCGGCGGGGTGTCCCGAAACGGTGATCATGGGAGGGGGGTGCGCCCGCGGGTGGACGGTCCGTCGCCTCGCTCACCCCGCCTCCCGCACGCGCACGGCGGGCGAGCCTGCAGCTCGCACCGGCAGTGCCCGCAGCCCTCCCCCCACGGCCCGGCCACCCACGGCCGCCGCGCCGCCTGCCACGGCCGCCGCGCCGCCTGCCACGGCCGCCGCGCCACCCGTCGCCGCGCCACCCGCCACGTCGACCCCACCGGCAGTCGCGCCGTCGACCCCCGGCAGGAGCAGCTCGGCGCTGCGCCCCGCTGGTGGCAACCCCCGCCCGCGAAGCCGCACGCTCGCCCTCCGCGACCGCAGCCGCCCCGCCCCGGCGCCCAGCCCCTCCCAGTGGACGCTCGTGCAGGCCAGTTCCGCGTCCGCCCCGGGCCACGACCCCAGCGGCACGAGGACCGCGCCGCGCTGGCGGGCGCGGGCCGCCAGCCGCTGCCGGTCGGCGGCCCGCACGCCCGCGCGTTGTGCGCCGGCGACGACCACGACGTCCAGCCCGTCCAGCAGGGCCGCCGTGACGGCCACGAGATCGGCCCCCGGGCGGGGCACCAGCGCCACCCGTTCGAGCCGCAGCCCCGCCTCGGCGGCCGCGACCAGCCCCAGCTCGGGACGCCCGACGACTCCGATCCATGCCCCCGCTCCGGACGCCTGCGCCAGCAGGATCAGCAGCAACGACGTGGCTGCCGGGCCGTCCGGCACCGCCACCGTGGCGCCCCGACGCAGGCCGCGGCCCGGGAACAGCCCGGCCAGCGGCTCGACCACCGCGAGCACGCCCGCTCCCGGCGGCGGATCCGGCTCCGGTGCCGCCCCGCGCCCCTCCAGTCGTCGCAGCAGCGCCCTGGCCAGCGCTAACCGTTCGGCGCCGGCCTCCCCGGGCGGCCGGTGCTCGACTCTGACCGCACCCTCCACCGGCATGCCTCCCCGCGCGCGAACCCTCAGCGGCGGCCGCGAGAAGGCAGCCGATCGAACAGATGTTCGATACTAGTCGATGAGGGCGGCTCCGGGGAAGCCGGCTCTCACGATCCGGACGCCCGGACGCCCGGACGCCCGGACGCCCGGACGCCCCGACGCCCCGACGCCGGGCGGGGCTCCAGCCCGTCGGCAGGCTCAGCGTGGCAGGCTCAGCGCGGCAGGCTCAGCGCGGCAGGCTCAGCGCGGCCGGTACGCCGCGGCCCACGCCCCTGGGCCGACGGCGAGCGGGCCGCGCACGACCGCCGCCGGGTCCCCCCACGCCGACCGCGGCATCGCCCCGGGATCCCCGCCGGCCGCGGCGAGCACCACCGTCAGGGCGGCCACCTCCGCGTCGCTCGGTTCGCCGCGCACGACCCGGAACAGCGCGCGTCGCTGCTCGGGCGTCGCCTCGCGGTCGTCCATGTCAGGCTCCTCCGGCTCGGGCCTCATTCACGGGCACTCATTCACGGGCACTCATTCACGGGTACTACAGCGGGATGTTGCCGTGCTTGCGCGGCGGGACGGCCTCGCGCTTGGTGGCGAGCATCCGCAGGGCCCGCCCCACGTACCCGCGGGTGTGCGACGGCGGGATGACCCCGTCGATGTACCCGCGGTCGGCAGCCAGGTAGGGGTTGCAGAGGGTGTCCTCGTAGTCCTGCTGCAGCTCGGCGCGCTTCGCCGCGAGCTCGTCGCCGGCGAGATCCTTGAGCTCCTTGCGGTACAGGATGCTCACCGCGCCCGCCGCGCCCGTCACCGCGATCTGCGCCGTCGGCCAGGCCACGTTGATGTCCCCGCCGAGGTGCTTGGAACCCATCACGTCGTACGCGCCGCCGTAGGCCTTGCGGGTGATGACCGTGATCTTCGGGACCGTCGCCTCGCAGTAGGCGTAGATCAGCTTCGCGCCGCGGCGGATGATGCCGTTCCACTCCTGCTCGGTGCCGGGCAGGAACCCGGGGACGTCGACGAACGTCACGACCGGGATGTTGAACGCGTCGCAGGTGCGGACGAACCGGGACGCCTTCTCGCTCGCGTCGATGTCCAGGCAGCCCGCGTACTGGGTGGGCTGGTTGGCCACCACGCCCACGCTGCGCCCCTCGATGCGGCCGTACCCGGTGATGATGTTGGGCGCGAACAGCGCCTGGACCTCCAGGAACTCGCCCTCGTCCAGCACCCGGGTGATCACGCCGTGCATGTCGTAGGGGGTGTTGGGCGAGTCGGGGATCAGCGTGTCGAGCTCGAGGTCGGTGTCGGTGAGGGTGTCCGCGATCGCGCCCTCGGTGGGCTCGGGCGCGGGGAACGCGGGGGGCTCGGACAGGTTGTTCGACGGCAGGTACCCCAGCAGCTCCTTGACGTAGTCCAGCGCGTCGGGCTCGTCGGAGGCGAGGTAGTGCGCCACCCCGGACCTGGTGTTGTGCGCCCGCCCGCCGCCGAGCTCCTCGAAGTCGACCTCCTCGCCGGTGACCGTCCTGATGATGTCCGGGCCGGTGATGAACATGTGGCTGGTCTTGTCGACCATGATCGTGAAGTCGGTGAGCGCGGGGGAGTACACCGCCCCGCCCGCGCACGCGCCCATGATCAGCGAGATCTGCGGCACCACTCCGGAGGACCGCACGTTGCGGATGAAGATCTCCCCGTACAGGCCGAGCGCGACCACGCCCTCCTGGATGCGCGCCCCGCCGCCGTCGTTGATCCCGACGACCGGACAGCCGATCTTCATCGCCACGTCCATCACCTTGACGATCTTCTCGCCGTACACCTCGCCGAGCGCCCCGCCGAACACCGTCGCGTCCTGGCTGAACACCGCGACCGGGCGCCCGTCGATCGTGCCCGTGCCGGTGACGACACCGTCGCCGAGCGGGCGCTTGGCCTCCATGCCGAAGTGGGTGGAGCGGTGCCGGGTGAGCGCTTCGAGCTCGACGATCGAGCCGGGGTCGAGCAACTGGTCGATGCGCTCGCGGGCGGTCTGGCGGCCCTTCGCGTGCTGGCGCTCGACGGCCTGCTCGGAACCGGCGTGCACGGCGTCGTCGACGCGGCGGTAGAGGTCGGCGAGCTTGCCGGCGGTGGTGTGCAGGTCCGGCTCGTCGGCCGCGGCCCCGGACGGGTCCCGGATCGGCTCGGTGGCAGCGCTCATGGCGGGAGCGTAATGCGCGCGTCACGTTGGGGAAGCGCGTGGTCACGCGGCGTGCGTCACGTGGTGGCACGCTCTTCTCACGGTTCCCTCTCCTGTCGTGGGCCAACGATGACCGACACTACGGGCATCGATGGCTGATGCCCCTGACCCTCGCCATGAAAGGCGGAGGCGGGCTCGCCCGCACCGGCGATCCGTGTGAGTGCTGCTGTGGCAGGCGAACGCCGACTCCGACCACCTCAAGGTGACGGGCGGGAGGCGCGTGGTCACGCGGCGTGCCCACGGCCGGCCCGGTCGGCGATTCGGTGCCGGATCGGCCGGTCCGGCGGTTGCCGGACGACCGGCCGCTCCGATTCGATCCGTGGGGTCGCTCGATCTGTGGGTCGCCCGGTCGGGGTCACCGGGCGGACGAGGAGGTTCGGATGTCGCAGCCACCCGACGGGCGCGAGGACCGCCCGCCGTCCGGGCGGCCGGGGCCCCCGTCGCACCGCGACCAGCCCACCGTCGCCCATCCTGTCGGGCCGCCCCCGGGGGCGTACCCACCCCCGCAGGCTCCGGGGCAGCCGTACCCGCCCGGACCTGGGCAGGTGCCGGCCGGGCACCCGCCCGCCGGACCGCCCGACGGGCGGGTCCGGCCGGAGGCGGATCCCGCGAGCCGGCCGGGGGCGGATTCCGGGTATCAGCCGCAGGGACCGCCACCACAGGGCACCCCGCGCCCGCAGAGCACCCCGCCGCCGCAGGGTTACCCGCCGCCGCCCGACGGCTCGCGGCAGGGTCCGCCGCCCGGCTACCCACCGCCGCCGGGAACCCTGCCGCCGCAGGGCGTCCGGCCGCAGGGCTACCCCCCGCCACCGGGATCCTCTCCGCACGCCCCCGGCCCGCCGCCCGCGTGGGTCACCCCCGGAGCGCCCGGTTCCGCGCCGGCGGGCCCACCCGGCACCGTGCGGGCGTCGGCGGTGGCCTGGTTCCTCGACATCGCCCTGGGGCTGCTCGGTGCCGTGCTCACCTACCTCGCGATCGACGACCTCGTCCGGGTAGGCATCGCCCAGGCCGCGCGCGACGCGGGCGTGGATCCGTCGCTGGTCACGCCCGACCTGGTCGAGCAGGCCCGGTCGCAGGTCGCAGGCGTCGTCACCGGGTTCGCGGTCTTCACCGCGGTGCTGCTGGTGGCGCTCGTGTTCCTGGTCCTCGCGATGCGCCGCGGGCGGAACTGGGCCCGGATCGTGCTCGCGGTACTCGGCGTCCTCGCGTTCGGGTCGGCGCTGCTCGGGCTGGGCGACGTGACGCTGCTCGCGGACTCCGGCGGGCTCGGCCAGGTGATCGTGCTGCTCACCTTCGCGCAGCTCGTCGCCGTGGTGGTGGCGACGGTGCTGATGTTCGTGCGCACCGGGGGGTACTTCCGGCGCGGGTGAGCCCGCGGCTCCTACCATCGGGCCGGTGACCCGACCGGAGGCTCTCGTGCGGCAGCAGCGCGGCGTGGTGGCGCTCGCGCAGGCGACGTCGTCATGAGCGACGCGGCCCCGGAACCGGTCGAGGCGGCGGTGCGGTTGTGGCGGGCGAGCGCGGTGTGCGCGGTGCTCGCCAGCGCCCTGTCGGTGCTGATCGTCGAGGACCTGCTGGCCGTCCGCGGCCGTGCGCTCCCGGCCGACCTCGACCCGGCGCAGGATCGCTACTCGTTGCTGGTGGGCGGCGTGATCGGGGTCGTGCTGGTCGCGGGGGTGAGCGCGGTCGTGCTGCTGGTCGCCGCCCGGATGCGCGACGGGCGCGGCTGGGCGCGCACGGTGCTGGCCGTGCTGGGCGGGCTCGCGGTCGCCTACGGCGTGCTGACGATCGCCGAGACGTTCGCGCTGTTCGGGGTCGGCCTCGTCGGGGCGCTGGTCGGCCTGCTCACCCTCGCGAACATCGGGCTCGTCGCCGCTGCCGTGTCGTTCATGTTCCGCCCACCCGCGGGGGCGTGGTTCGCCCGGCCCTGACCGCCCGTCCCGCCCGGGCCCGCCGCACGCCGCGCGCACCGTGAGCGCGACCGCGGCCCGCGCTAGCGTCAGTCGCCATGACGTCGCTCGATGCGGATGCGCTACGCGCGGCGCTGCCCGGCTGGGCCCGGGTCGACGTGGTGGCGACCACCGGCTCGACCAACGCCGACCTCGCCGCCGCCGCCGACCGGTTCCCGGACCGCACCGTCCTCGTCGCCGAGCACCAGCACGCCGGCCGTGGGCGGCTCACCCGCCGGTGGAGCTCGCCCCCCGGGTCGGGGCTGACGTTCAGCGTGCTGCTGCGCCCGACCGGGGTGCCCCAGGCCCGGCTCGGGTGGCTCCCGCTGCTCGCCGGGCTCGCGCTCGTCGACGCCGTCCGGGACCTGACGGGTGCCCCGTGCGGGCTGAAGTGGCCCAACGACCTGCTGCTCGGCGCGCGCCCCGGCAAGGCGGCCGGCATCCTCGCCGAGGTCGCCGACCCGGTCGCTCCCGCCGTCGTCGTCGGGATCGGGATCAACGTCGCCGCCGCGCCGCCGGACGAGCCCGGCGCCACCTGCCTCGCCGAGCACGCCGGGTCCACGGATAGGGCCGCCGGGTCCACGGACGGGGCCGCCGGGCCCACGGACGCGGCCGCCGGGCGCACGGACCGGGCCGCCGGGCCCACCGACCGGGCCGCCGTGCTCGTCGCCGTGCTGCACCGGCTCGCCGAGCGCGAGGCCCGCTGGCGGGCGCACGCGGGCGACCCGGACGCCACCCGGCTGCGCGCGGACTACCGCGCCGCCTGCCTGACCCTGGGCTCGGCGGTGCGGGTGGTGCTGCCCGGTGAGGGTTACGTCGACGGCATCGCGGAGGACGTCGACGCCGACGGTCGGTTGCTCCTGCTCGACCCCTCGGGCCGGCGCCGGGCCGTGGCCGCAGGGGACGTCACCCATGTCCGCGCGGCGCCCTGACCCACACCGAACGTGCAGTGACGCACGTGACGGGGTGCGGGAGCGCACGCTCGCGGACGCCGGCCGCACCGAGCGTGCCGTACGGCAGGCGGTGGGGTGATGGAGTGCACGTTCGGGAGGGGCCGGCGCGGCGACCCGGCAGCGCGGCGGCTCGCCGGCGCTGCGACCCGGCGGCCAGCCGGGAGCGCCGGCCGGGAGCGACCCGGCGGTGCGCCGGCGCCGCGATCCGGCGGCCGGCCCGGTGGGCCCGGTGGGCCCGGTGGCCTCAGCCCGGTGCGCCCGGTGGCCCCGGTGAGCCCGGCGGCGCGGGCCGGCGCGCGGCGCTACGGTGACCCGGTGGCCTACCCCGACGACCTCCTCGCCGCAGGCGAGCAGGTGGTCGTGCACACCCGGCCGCACTGGAAGACGCTCGTGTGGCCGGTGCTGGCGTTCCTCGTCACGGTGGGGCTGGCCGCCTACCTGGCCGCCGTCATCGGTGGCCAGACCTGGACCGGGTGGGGCCGGCTCGGGCTCGGTCTGCTCGCCGCGGCGCTGGTCGGCTGGCTCACCGTCGTGCCGGTGGCGCGGTGGCGGACCACGCACCTCGTGGTGACCGACCGCCGGGTGCTGGTGCGGGAGGGGATCGTCGCGCGCCAGGGGATCGACATGCCGATGAGCCGGATCGACAGCGTCCGGTACTCGCACTCGATGCTGGAGGGCCTGCTCGGGTGCGGCACCCTGACGATCGACTCGGCGTCCGGCGAGCCGCTGGAGGTCGAGGACGTGCCGCACGTCCAGCGCGTGCACGCGCTGCTCTACACCGAAGCCGAGCCGACCGGCGATGACTGAACCGCGCGCGCTGCCCATGACCGTCCCCGGCACGGACCTCCCCGAACGCGTGACGATCTACGAGGTCGGGCCGCGGGACGGCCTGCAGAACGAGCAGGCGACGGTGCCGGTGGCGGTGAAGGTCGAGCTGCTGGACCGGCTCGCCGACGCCGGGCTGCGCACCTGCGAGGCCACCAGCTTCGTGCACCCGAAGTGGGTGCCCCAGCTCGCCGACGCCGAGGAGCTGCTCGCCACGCTGCGCCGCCGCGACGGTGTCGACTATCCCGTGCTCGTGCCCAACGAGCGCGGCCTCGACCGGGCGCTGGCCGCCGGCGTGGAGCACGTGGCGATCTTCGCCAGTGCCACCGAGACGTTCGCGCGACGCAACCTCAACCGCTCGCTGGACGAGCAGTTCCTGATGTTCGCGCCGGTTGTGGGTCGGGCGCTGGCGGAGGGCCTGCGGGTGCGCGGGTACGTGTCGATGTGCTTCGGCGACCCGTGGGCAGGAGCGGTGGCGCCGGCGCAGGTGGCGGCGGTGGCGGCGCGGCTGTACGAGATGGGCTGCGGTCAGGTGTCGCTGGGGGACACGATCGGCACCGGCACGCCCGGGCACGTCGACGCGGTGCTCGACGCCTGCGCCAACGCGTGGGTGCCGGTGGACGCGATCGCCGTGCACTTCCACGACACCTACGGCCAGGCCCTCGCCAACACGTTCGCCGCGCTGCGCCGGGGCGTCACGACCGTGGACGCCAGCGTCGGCGGGCTCGGCGGCTGCCCGTACGCGGAGTCGGCCACCGGCAACCTCGCCACCGAGGACCTCGTCTGGATGCTCGACGGCCTCGGTGTCGCCCACGGCGCCGACCTCCACGCGCTGGTCGCGACCAGCGTGTGGATGGCCGGGCACCTCGGGCGGCCGTCGCCGTCGCGGGTCGTGCGCGCGCTGGCTCGCCCGTAGTCAGATCAGCCGAGCGCGGTCAGGCCGGCCTCGGCGACCTCCTGGTCCTGCGAGTAGTGCCCGCCGCTCACCCCGATCGCGCCGACGTTCGCGCCGTCGACCTGGAGCGGGTAGCCGCCGCCGAAGATCACCAGGCGGTCGATGCCGCCGACCGCGCCCATGCCGAGCGGGCCGTCGTCCTTGATGAAGTCGTGCCAGGCGTGCGTCGGCATCCCGAAGCCGACGGCCGTGTAGGCCTTGTCCTGCGCCACCTGGGTGGACAGCAGGGCGGCGCCGTCCATCCGGGAGAACGCCTTGAGGTTGCCGCCGGCGTCGCAGACCGCGATGCACATGGGCACCCCGATCTCGGCGGCCTTGGCCTCGGCGGCCGCGATGACGCGGTGGGCCGCGTCGGTGCTGATGGTGGCGAGGGGAACGGCGTCGGCCACGGGTGCTCCTTCGATCTGCGGGGTCGGATCTGCGGGGTCGAGTCTGCGGGTCGGGTCTGCGGGTCGGGTCTGCGGGGTCGGCGCCATGATGACCTCAGCGGCGCAGGTGGTCCAATGCGGCGTCGTGCACGTGGCCGTTGGTGGCCAGGCCGTCGCCGCCCGACCAGGTGGTGGCGCCGGTGAGGTCGGTGAGCCGCCCGCCCGCCTCGGTGACGATCGGCACCATCGCGGCGAGGTCCCAGGGGTTGGCCGCGGCGTCGACGGCGATGTCGACGGCACCCTCGGCGACCAGGCAGTACTGCCAGAAGTCGCCGAACGCCCTGGTCTCCCAGCACGCCGCGGCCAGCGCGAGGTAGGTGCCGAGCCGGTCGCGCCCGGCGAACGTGTTCAGGTCGGTGGTGGACAGATAGGCGTCGGCGAGCTCGTCGACACCCGAGACGGTGATCCGCCGGGCGGGGCCCCCGCCGACATCGGTGGTCCACGCGCCCTGCCCCCGCGCCGCCCACCAGCGCCTGCCGAGGGCGGGGGCGCTGGCCACCCCGACGACCGGGTCGCCGTCCACCGTCAGTGCCACCAGGCTCGCCCATGCGGGCATGCCGCGGGAGAAGTTCTTGGTGCCGTCGATCGGGTCGAGCACCCAGCACCGGCCCCTGGCCGCGGTCGTGCCCCCGCGCTCCTCGCCGAGCACGGCGTCGCCGGGGCGCCGGGCGGCGAGGACCGCGCGCAGGGCGTCCTCCGCGGCGGTGTCGGCATCGGTGACGGGGGTGCGGTCGGGTTTGCGGGTGACCCGCAGGTCGACGGCGCGGAAGCGGTCGAGCGTGACGGCGTCGGCGGTGTCGGCGAGATGCAGGGCGAGCGCGAGGTCGTCGGCCATGACGGCAAGCGTGCCGTACCCGCGCAGCGGGTCCGCGCCGTAGGCTCCCGGCGTGACCACGGTCCTGCTCGCCGAGGACGACGCCGCGATCGCCGGCCCGCTGTCCCGGGCCCTGCAGCGCGAGGGCTACCGGGTGCTGGTCGCCGACGACGGCGTGGCGGCGCTCGAGCTCGCCCGCGACGGCCGGATCGACCTGCTGCTGCTCGACCTCGGCCTGCCGGGGATGGACGGCCTGGAGGTGTGCCGCCGGTTGCGCACCGCGCTGCCCGACCTGCCGGTCCTCATGCTCACCGCGCGCGCCGACGAGGTCGACTTCGTCGTCGGTCTCGACGCGGGCGCGGACGACTACGTGGGCAAGAAGTTCCGCCTGGCCGAGCTGCTGGCCCGGGTTCGGGCGCTGCTGCGGCGGCGCTCGGCGGAGTCGGTGGAGGTCGGCGGGGTGCGCATGGAGCTGGCCGGGCGCCGGGTGCTGGTGGACGGCGCCGAGGTGGCGCTGGCGAACAAGGAGTTCGAGCTGTTGCGGGTGCTGCTCGTCCGCGCCGGTCAGGTGGTCACCCGGGAGGAGATCCTGCGGGAGGTCTGGAACGACCCGGATCTGAAGACGTCCAAGACGCTGGACATGCACATGTCCTGGCTGCGCCGCAAGATCGGCGGCGAGCGCCGGATCGCGACGGTGCGCGGGGTCGGCTTCCGGTTCGAGACGGTCCCTGTCGCGCCGGGTGGGCCAGCCGCCGGCGCGGGCGGCGGGTAGGCCGTGCGCCGGCGCATCCTGGCCTCGACGCTGCTGGTCGTGGCGATCACCGCGCTGGTGCTCGGGGGGCCGCTGGCGATCACCACCTGGCGTCTCGTCGAGGACTTCACCCGCGCCGACCTGGTGTCGCGCCTCGACCAGGTGGCCGCGCGGCTGGACGGACCGGAGTCGTTCGGCAGTATCGACGTGGCCGCGCTGGAGCTGGCGATCCCGCCCGGTGGGGTGCTGGTCCTGGAGGCCGACGGCAGCCCGCCGCGCGTGCTCGGTACGGGTGCGGGCCCCGACGCCGTCACCGAGCGGTTGGCGTTCGGCCCGGGCGGGTCGATCTCGCTGTCGTCGCCGCGCTCGGAGATGCGCACCGAGCAGATCCAGGTCACGGTGATCGTGCTGCTGCTGGCCGTGGCCTCGGTCGGGGTCGGCGGCGTGGTCGCGGACCTCACCGCACGGCGCCTGGCCGGCCCCCTGCGCGACGTCGCCGACCGGGCCGCGCGCCTGGGCGCGGGCGACTTCCGGCCGGCGCCCGCCCGCCACGACATCCCGGAGCTGGACCGCGTCTCCGACGTCCTGGACACCTCCGCGGGAGCGCTGGCCGAGCTGGTGCAGCGGGAGCGGGCGCTGGTCGGCGACGTGTCCCACCAGCTGCGCAGCCGGCTCACGGCGCTGCAGCTGCGGCTGGACGAGCTGGCTGCGCATCCCGATCCGGGCGCGCGCGAGGAGGCCCTCGCCGCGCTGGAGCAGGCGGAACGGCTCGCGGCGGTGCTCGACGAGCTGCTGGAGGCGGCTCGGGCGGCCCGCGCGGCCGGTGCGGAGCCGGTGGACCTGCGGGCGGGGATCGAGGCGGTCGCGCAGGAGTGGCGGGTGACGGCGCGGGCGGCCGGCCGGGTGGTGCGGGTCCGGGTTCCCGAGGGGATGCTGGCGCGGGTGACGCCGGCCCGGCTGCGGGAGGCGGTGGGGGCGCTGGTGGACAACGCGCTGCGGCACGGGGCGGGCACGGTGACGGTGAGCGCGCGGGCGGGGGAGTCGAGCCTGCTCGTGGAGGTGGCCGACACCGGCGCCGGCGTGCCCGACGAGCTGGTGCCGCACATCTTCGAGCGCGGGGTCTCGGGTGGTTCGTCCACCGGGCTGGGTCTGGCGCTGGCGCGGGCGCTGGTGGAGGCCGACGGTGGGCGACTGGAGCTGTCGCGCCCGCGCCCGGCGGCCTTCACGATCTTCGTGCCGGCGGCGCGCGCGGCCGACGTGGCGGCCCCGCTGCGCCCGTCGGTCCCGCGCTGATCAGTCGACCGGTACCTGGCGGCGCACGTCGAGGTAGGGGAACACGAACCGGCGGAAGGCCCAGAACCGGAACGTCATCCCGAGCAGCACGCCCACGATCTGCCCGCTGACGAAGTCGGCGACCTCCTGGGTGAGCAGCGTCACCTCGGGCACCTGCAGGTCGAGCACGTAGCGGGAGACGGCCAGCGGAGCTGAGTACACGGCCACACCCACCCCGCTGACCAGGAAGAACAGGGCTGCCTCGTGGTGGCGCTCGTGCCCGCCGCGGGTGCGGAAGGACCATTCCCGGTTGAGCACGTAGGACACGATCGTGGCGACCAGCACGGCGACGACCTTCGCCGTGACGGGCTTCTCCACCAGCACCGTGGTCTTCAGCACGAGGAACACGGCCGTGTCGATCACCCAGGTCGAGCCCCCGACCAGCGCGAACTTGACCAGCTCCCGGTGCCTGATGGCCACCGTGCGGTAGGGCTCCGGGATGCTCGCGAGCACCGTCTCGACCACCGACACTCGCGGAATCGTGCCAGAGGCCACCCGATCGAGCGCGTCCTGGGTGGGGCCGCCGTAGGCTGCGCGCGTGCAGGACACCCGCGCGGAGCAGCGCGTCGCGGCCGCCGGGCTGCCCACCGTCGGAATGATCGGCGCGGGCCAGCTCGCCCGGATGACCCATCAGGCGGCGGTCGCGCTGGGCCAGACGCTGCGGGTGCTGGCCACGGGCGAGGGTGACCCGGCCGCGCTCGTCACGCCCGACGTCGCGCTGGGCGCGCCCGGCGACCTCGCGGCGGTGCGGGCGTTCGCCCGCGGGTGTGCCGCGGTGACGTTCGACCACGAGCACGTGCCCACCCAGGTCCTGTACGCCCTGGAGGCCGACGGGGTCGTGCTGCGTCCCGGCCCGGACGCGCTGCTGCACGCCCAGGACAAGCTCGTGATGCGTCGCCGGCTGCACGCCCTCGGGATCCGGGTGCCGCGGTTCCTGCGGGTGGGCGACCCCGTCGACGTCGTCCGGTTCGGCGCGGCGCAGGGCTGGCCGGTCGTGCTCAAGGCCGTGCGCGGGGGCTACGACGGGCGCGGCGTGTGGCTGCTGGAGGGCCGCGACGACGCGCTGGTGGCCGAGCTGCTGGCCGCGGGCATGCCGCTGATGGTGGAGCTGGCGGTGCCGATGCGCCGGGAGCTGGCGGTGCAGGCCGCGCGCTCCCCGTACGGCCAGGCCGCGGTGTGGCCGGTGGTCGAGACCGTGCAGGCCGACGGCCAGTGCGTGCAGGTCCTCGCCCCCGCGCCGGGGCTGGCGGGCGACACCGCGCTGGCCGCGCAGGAGCTGGCGCTGCGGATCGCCGCCGAGCTGGGCGTCACCGGGCTGCTGGCCGTCGAATTGTTCGACACCGACGGGAGCGCCGCCGGCCTGGTCGTCAACGAGCTCGCGATGCGGCCGCACAACTCCGGGCACTGGACGATCGAGGGCGCGCGCACCTCGCAGTTCGAGCAGCACCTGCGCGCCGTGCTCGACTACCCGCTGGGCTCCACCGCGCCGACCGCGCCCGCGGTGGTCATGGCGAACGTGCTGGGCGCGGAGCACGAACCGGTGATGACCCTCGACGAGCGGCTGCACCACCTGTTCGCGCGCTTCCCCGACCTCAAGGTGCACCTGTACGGCAAGGCGGCGCGCTCGGCGCGCAAGATAGGCCACGTGACGGCGCTGGGGTCGGATCCCGGTGCGGTGCGGGAGCGGGCGGCGCTGGGCGCGGCGTGGCTGTCGACGGCGCGATGGACGGACGGCTGGACAGCCACCGACGGGGCTGCCGACGGGGAGGCAGCCGGCGAGCGGGCCGCGGGCGAGCGGGCCGGGGGAGCGCGGGCCGGGGGAGCAACGGCGGAGGCGCGCGGTGATTGACCCGGTCGTCGGGGTGATCATGGGCAGCGACTCGGACTGGCCGGTGATGTCGGCCGCCGCGCAGGCGCTCGCCGAGTTCGACGTGCCGCACGAGGTGGGCGTCTACTCCGCGCACCGCACGCCGCAGCGGATGCTCGACTACGCCCGCACCGCCGTCGCCCGGGGCCTGCGGGTGATCGTCGCCGGGGCGGGCGGGGCGGCGCACCTGCCTGGCATGGTCGCCGCGGCGACACCGCTGCCGGTGGTGGGTGTGCCGGTGCCGCTGGCCAGGCTCGACGGCCTCGACTCGCTGTTGTCGATCGTCCAGATGCCCGCCGGGGTGCCGGTGGCGACCGTGGCCGTCGGGGGCGCGCGCAACGCGGGGCTGCTCGCGGTGCGGATCCTGGCCGCCGCAGATCTCACGCTGCGTGAGCGGATGGCGGGGTTCCAGGCGGAGCTGGAGCGCTCCGTGCTGGCCAAGGACGCCGCGCTGCGGGCCACCCTCGACGAGGGCTGACGGGGATCCAGGCTGATTCGCCATTCAGTCTGATGGGCGAAATCCGCTCGCCGCTCCCGATCGAAGCCTCTGGCGGGGCATGACGGGAAATCGACGGCGACAGCGGAGTTGTTCGCGATGCGCATTCCCCCGCCGCTGCCGGTCGGCGCGGCCGATGCTGCTGTGCTGCGCTCCTGGGCGGCGGGCGCTGAGGCGACGAGCCGGCGCGCGCGGATCGTGCTGCTGGCCGGCGAGGGCCTCGGTTCCACGGAGATCGCCCGGCGCCTGGGCTGTTCGAAGCAGACCGTCGTGACCTGGCGCGAACGCTTCCGGGCCGACGGCGTGGACGGGCTGCGCGACGCTCCCCGGTCCGGGCGCCCCGCCACGGTGGACGAGGCCGCGGTGCTCGCCCGCACCTTCTCCGTGCCCCCCGGCGCGCCGCCGGGCCGCTGGTCCACCCGCAGCCTGGCGGCCGACCTCGGCATCAGCAACGCCGCGGTGGGCGCGATCTGGCGGGCCCGCGCGATCCGGCCCGCGGCCCGCGGCGGGGTGCGGTTCGGCACCGAACCAGTCCTGGACGCGACGCTGGACGCCGTGCTGGGCGTGCACGTCGGCGGGTCGGGCTGCGTGCTCGCGTTGCTGGTCAGCGCCTCGCACGTGGCCTGGCCGGGCGGTGGCGGCACCGGCCCGGCGGCCCGGAACGGGACCGGGAGCCCCGGCGTCCCGTTCGGGTCACGCCCCGACGTCCACGCCGCGCTTGCGGCGGCGGCTGCGCGGGCGTGCGGTGCCGCCGCGGACGACCCGGCCGGTTTCCTCGCGCGATTGCCGGCGCCCGGTCCGGGCGCTCGGATCGCGCTGCTGGCGACGTCGCCAGGGGACGTGGCTCGGCGCTGGGCGGGTGCCCGGTCCGCGGCGCGCGTGCACCTCGTGCCGCCCGACCGGGAGTGGGCGGACGTGGCCGCGACGGTGTGCGCGGTGGTGGCCGCGACCCCGCACGGTGCGGCGACTGTGACGGCACTGGCCAGGGCGGTGTCGACGAGCCCGTCCGGCGCGTCGCTCACCTGGCGGGCGGACTAACTGCCAGTCACTGGCAACAAGAGAACGGTTCCGTCCAGGGACTTCGTGCACATTCTCGGGATTGTCACCTGAACGGTCGGAAATGGTGGGCCGCGGCCGTATCGAACCGGCATTCGCCTCGTTTGCGTCAGGACGGCCCGACTCGGTGCCGTAGAGAAGCTGCCAGTGGGCGCATCCACGATGCGCCCATCTTCTCGCCCGGGCCGGCGCAGTCGCCGGAGCCGGCGAAGGGATGGAGTATGCCCGTGTCACCCCGTGTCAACCCGGCCCGGCCGCGCAGGCGTGCCGCCACGGCGCTCGTCGCCACCGGCGCCACGCTCGCCGTCACCGCGCTCGCGCTGCTGCCCGGCACCGCCGGCGCGTCCAGCCACCGCGAGGCGCCGCTCATCGCGAGCATGCCCGCCGTCGACAACACCGACGTCTACGCCTTCGTGTCCCCGGACAAGCCGGACACCGTCACGATCGTCGCGAACTGGTTCGGCCTGCAGGAGCCCAACGGTGGCCCGACCTTCTACCCGTGGGCCGAGAACGCCCGCTACGACATCAACATCGACAGCAACGGCGACGCGAAGCCCGAGCGGATCTACCGCTGGGAGTTCACCAACGACGACCAGCGCGGCGACAAGGGCACCTTCCTCTACAACACCGGCCCGGTCGAGAGCCTCGACGACCCGGACCTGCTGTTCAAGCAGTTCTACGACCTGACGGTGCTCGAGCCCCCGCACGACGGCAAGAGCTACGTCGTGATCAACGACGGGCAGGCGGCCCCGTCCAACACCGGCCCCGCCGGCGTCCCGGACTACGCCCCGCTCGTCGAGCAGGCCACGATCGGCTTCGACGGCGGCGGCAAGTCCTTCGTCGGGCAGACCGAGGACCCGTTCTTCCTCGACCTGCGGGTGTTCGACCTGCTCTACGGCGGTGACCTGTCCGAGGTCGGCCAGGACACCCTCGCCGGCTACAACGTCAACACCATCGTCCTGCAGGTGCCGATCGACGAGCTCGCGCTCAACGGCGACAGCGCCCGCAACCCGGTGATCGGCGTCTGGAGCGACACCGAGATGCGCTCGCTCAAGCTCAACCCCGCGGGCGGGGCCGACCCGGTCGGCGACTACGTGCAGGTCTCGCGCCTGGGCAACCCGCTGGTCAACGAGGTCGTGCTGGACGTCTCGCTCAAGGACGCGTTCAACGCGATCTCCCCGGACGTGGACGCCACCATCCCGGCGGTCGTCGAGCGGGTCACCGATCCCGAGGTGCCCAGGCTCGTCGAGGCGCTCTACGGCATCCCGGCGCCGGCGACCCCGCGCAACGACCTGGTCGAGATCTTCCTGACCGGCATCGCCACCAACGCGCCGACGCTCGACGGCTCCGAGGCGCCGATCCAGGCCGACCTCAACAGCCAGGTCCTCAACGCCGACGTCGACCCCAAGAAGTTCGTCCCGTCGGAGATGCTGCGGCTCAACATGGCCGTCCCGCCGACGGAAGACCCGAACCGGCTCGGCGTGCTCGCCGGGGACCTGCAGGGCTTCCCGAACGGTCGCCGGCTCGCCGACGACGTCGTGGACATCACGCTGCAGGCCGCCGAGGGTGCCGCGGTGAGCGGGATCGTCCCGGCGCTGGCCGCGGGTGACGTCGTGGACCGCAACGACAAGGAGTTCCTCGACGCGTTCCCGTACGTCGCGCTGCCGAACAACCTCAATGTCAACGACCCGGAGAACATCCAGCTCCCGGGCGTCGCCGGGATCGTGCCGGCCGCCCCGGGTGCCGGGCCGAGCCTGCCCGGCCCGTCGGTGGTCGTCGGCCTGGCCGGCGCGGCGCTGCTCGCCGCCGGGTTCGTCATGATGGCCCGCCGCCGCGAGACGGTGGCCCCGGTCACCGCCTGACCGACCGGGTGAGATGGTCTGGGGGTCCGGGTCACGCACAGTGGCCCGGACCCTCGGCTCCCCCAGCTCTCCCCAGTGTGAGGTCCCCATGACCGGTGATCCCGGTCCTCGATCGCGGGTTCCGGTCCTGCTCGTCGTGATCGGTTCCCTGCTCGCGGTGTTCGCGGTGGCAGGTCTGTACGACTCCCGTGACACCCCCCCACCCCCCGCTTCCGTCCCCGGGGCCACCGCGCTCGACGAGCTCGTCGCCCGGGCGCAGCAGTCGCTCAACCGTGACCCCGCCGACGCGTTGCTCTGGGCTCAGCTCGGCGCCGCGTACGTCGAGCAGGCCCGCGTCAGCGGCGACCCGTCCTACTACGGCCGCGCCCAGGGGGCACTCGACCGCTCCCTGGAGCTGGTGCCCGACGGCAACGCCGAGGCGCTCATCGGGCTCGGCCAGCTCGCCAACGCCCGCCACGACTTCGC
>JBQTJE010000118.1:0-5020 GCA_052387455.1 Pseudonocardia sp. | reverse complement strand
GACCGACCGCGGGCTCGACCGGCGGCCGGACCCGGCGCGCGCGCGGCCCGGCGGCTACCGTGCGCGCCGGGTGTCGGGGCACGTCCGGGTCGGTGCCGCTCGGGTCCGTGCCGCCCGTCCCCGTGCCGGTTGCCCTGCCCACCGCTACCCCGCTCCCCGGACGTGCCCCGACACCCGGCGCGCACGGTAGCCGCCGGGCCGCGCGCGCGCCGGGTCCGGCCGCCGGTCGAGCCCGCGGTCGGTCGCGACGATCTTCGCCCCGGCGCCGTGGCGTGCACGGGAATCGGGTGATCCGGCTGCTAGCGTCGGCGTCCGCGGAATCCCGCGACCCACGCCCAGGACGTCTCCGGGAGCGGCAGTGAGTGAGCAAGGTCTGGCCGCGCGAGCGCTCGCCGGCGCGCGGTCGCTGGTCGGGTCGCGACGGGCGGTCACCGAGGTCGACGGTCCGGGGCAGGGGCCCGAACGCCCGCTGCGGACCGTCGCGGACCTCGTCCGGCACCGGGCCGAGCGGGCCGCAGCGACGCCTCCCGAGCCCGTCGCGGCCACCGTGCCCGCGGCCGCGCCGTTGCCGGTCGCGCGCCCGACCCTTGCCGTCCCGGTCCGGCGCACCGCCGCACCGCCCCCACCCCCCGCCGACCTCGACCCGGACCCGGCCATCCCGGCCGACCCGGGACTGGCCGCCGACGCCGCCACCGCCGAGGCGACCGCCGCCGGCATCGCAGCCGACGCCGCCACCGCCGCCGAGGCCGACACCGGACCGATTCCGGTCACGCTCGCCCCGGCAACCGGCACCGCCACTCCGGCCGGGCCTTCCGGCGCCGGGCCGGAGCCGGCTGTCGCGCTCGCCCCCGCCGCGCCCGCCCCCGCCGCGCCCGCCCCCGCCCCCGCCGCGCCGGCCTCCACCGCGCCGGCCACCGCCGAGCCCGAGCCGGCGCGCCCCGCCGCCGTCCCGACGCTGCTGTCCGACGCCGAGCTGATGGCCGCGCTGGGCGAGGAGGACGAACCGGCCGAACCGGAGCCCCCGGTCGTGGTGATGACCACGTCGCGGCCCGCGTCGCCGATGTCGCCGAACGCGCCGGGCGGTATCGCGGTGCGCACCGACGCCCTGGCCCCGCCGTGGGTCCGCGCCGCGCTGATGGGCGCCGAGCCCCGCAGCAGCGCCACCCCCGAGCGGGCCGCGGCGAGCCGCGCGCTGCGCCGCACGTTCGGTGTGCCCCAGGATCCGGGGCCGGTGGCGCTGCGCGGGGTCGGCGCCGACGGTGGGGTCGCCGTGCTGTCGCGCGCGCGACCGGTCGCCACCGCGCCGGTCCGGATCGTGGGGGCGCCCGTGCCGGTGCGGTTCCGGGTCGTGCGCCGCGACGCCACCGTCGTCGCGGGCGCCGAGGTCGCGCTGGTCGACCGCGCCGGTGTCACCGTCGCCGACGCCGTCGCCGACCGCGACGGGCGCGGCCGATTCGTCGTGCAGCAGCCGGGCCCGTACATGCTGGTCGGCGCCGCGCCGGGGTACCAGCCGGGGGCGGTGACGGTGGCGGCCGTCGCGGGCCGGGTGGACGTCGACGTGTTGCTGGTGCGCTCGGCGTCGGTGTCGGGCGCGGTCCGCCTCGACGGCGAGGTCGTCGCCGGGGCGCAGCTCACGCTGGTGCAGGACGGCGAGGTCGTCGACATGGTCGCCGCCGACGGGTCGGGCCGGTTCCGGCTCACCGAGCTCACCGGCGGGGAGTACGCGCTGGCCGTCGCGGCGCAGGCGTGCCCGCCGGCAGTGCTGGTGCTGGTCGTGCCCGAGGAGGCCGACCTCGCCTACGACGTCGATCTCGCCTCGCCCCGTCCGGCACCGTGACCCGCCACGTCGAGGGCAGGCTCGCCGGCGCCGGCGGCGTCGAGCTGTTCTGGCAGGGCTGGCTGCCCGACGGCGAGCCCGACGATTCCGGCGAGGCCGGGCCGGACGCGGTGCTGCTGCTGGCCCACGGCCTCGGGGAGCACTCCGGCCGGTACGCCACCGTCGTCGACACGCTGGTGCCCGACGGCTGGGCGGTCTACGGCGTCGACCACCGCGGGCACGGCCGTTCCGGGGGGCGGCGTGCGCACGTCGAGCGCTACGCGTACTGGCTCGCGGACTTCGACGCGTTCCGCCGCGCGGTGGTGGCCCGCCACCCGGGATTGCCGGTGTTCCTGCTCGGTCACAGCATGGGCGGGCAGATCGCGCTCGCCTACGCCCTGGACCATCCCGACGAACTGGCCGGGCTCGTGCTGTCGGCGCCCGCGCTGGCGAACACGTCGGTGCCGCGGGCCGTGCGCCCGGTGCTGAAGGCGCTCGCGCGGGTGGCGCCGCGGGTGCGCAGCAAGGTCGTCGACCTCGACCGGATCAGCAAGGACCCGGCCGTCGTCGCCGACTACCACGCCGACCCGCTCGTGCACCACGGCAACCCGACGCTCGGGCTCTCGGCCGCGTTGCTGGCCCGGTTCGACGTGCTGCCCGAGCGGGCCCGCGGCCTGCGCATGCCGGTGCTGCTCCTGCACGGCACCGCCGACGAGCTCACCGACCCGGCCGGCACCAGGCTCCTGGAGGCCACCTGCGGCTCGCCCGAGCTGACCGTCCGCTGGTACGACGGGCTCTGGCACGAGATCTTCCACGAGCCCGAGCGCGCCGGCCCGCTCGCCGACCTGCGGGAGTGGCTGGCGGCCCGCCGCGGGTCCGGCGGGGGCACGGTACGCGGATGACCCGCTCGATCGACGAGGTTCTCGCTGCGGCGCGCGCCCGATTCGACCGGGCCGGTCCGCACCGCGCGGCCGAGCTGCTCGCGCAGGGCGGGATCCTCGTCGACACGCGCCCGCAGTGGCAGCGCGCGGCCGAGGGCGCGTTTCCCGACGCGCTGGTCATCGAGCGCAACCACCTGGAGTGGCGGCTCGACCCGACGTCCGACGCCCGGATCCCGCAGGCCGTCGACCACGACGTGCTGTGGATCATCGCGTGCTCGGAGGGTTACAGCTCCAGCCTCGCGGCGGCCTCCCTGCTGGACCTCGGCCTCCATCGGGCGACCGATGTGGACGGTGGGTTTCACGCGTGGCGAACGGCGGGTCTGCCGGTGGTCCATCCGGAGCAACTCGGGTCCGGGCGCGCACCCCCCGGCGCGGGGACCCGTTAGGTCGGGTAGCCGGTGCGTCGGCGGACTGGGGAGCCCCTGCCGGCGCACCGGCTGATCCGTGCTCCGGGCGATCACAGAAGATCAGGCGAACGCGCCGATCCCGGTGATGTCGCGCCCGACGATCAGGGTCTGCATCGTCTCGGTGCCCTCGAAGGTGTGGATCGCCTCGATGTCGGCCCAGTGCCGCACCACGTGGTGCTCCAGCAGGATGCCGTTGCCGCCGAGCAGGTCGCGGGCCTCGGAGAGGATCTTCCGCGCCGTGCGGGTGTTGTGCATCTTCGCCAGCCCGGCGACCGTCGGGGACAGGCGCCCGGCGTCGGCGAGGCGTCCGAGCTGCATGCAGTAGAGCTGCATGCCGGTCAGGTCGGCGAGCATCCGCACGAGCCGCTGCTGCACGATCTGGAACGACGCCAGCGGCTTGCCGAACTGGTGGCGGGCCATCGCGTAGCGCATCGCCGCGTCGTACCCGGCGGTGGCGTGGCCCAGCGCCATCCACGCACAGATGCCGCGGGTGTTGGCGAGCACCCGACCGGTGTCCTTGAACGACCGGGCGTTCACCAGGCGGTTGTCGTCCGGCACCCGCACGCCGGTGAGCCGGATGTCGGCCTGCCACACCGACCGCAGCGACACCTTCCCCGGGATGACGGTGGCCGCGTAGCCCTCCGCCGGCGCCGCGGGGTCGGTCTCCAGGACGAAGCCGAGCACGCTGCCGCTGTCGACGTCGCGGGCCCAGACGATCACCAGGTCGGCGATCGTGGCGTTGCCGATCCAACGCTTGACGCCGTCGAGCACCCAGCCGTCGCCGTCGCGGCGCGCGGTGGTCTCCAGCGCGATGGAGTCCGAGCCGTGGTCGGGCTCGGTGAGCGCGAACGCCCCGATCCTGTCCAGCGACGCCATCGACGGCAGCCAGCGCTGCTTCTGCTCCTGCGACCCGCACCTCGCGACCGACTGCATCGCCAGGCCCGCGTGCACGCCGAGGAACGTGCCGAGGCTGCCGTCGCCGCGGTGCAGCTCCATGTGCACGAGCCCGCACGCCATCGGGCTCATGCCCGCGCAGCCGTAGCCGTCGATGTCCTCGCCGACGACGCCCAGCTCGGGGAGCCGGCGGAACAGGTGCCACGGCAGTTCGGCGCGCTCCCAGTACGTCCCGATGTCCGGCAGGACCTCCTCGTCGACGAACCGGCGCACCGCGACGAACCGCTCCCACTGCTCGGGGGTGAACTGCTCGCGGACCCGGAAGAAGTCGGTGCCCAGCGCCTCGCCGAGGTGCGGGTAGTCCGTCGTGGTCGTGGACGTGTCGGTCATCGGCCGATCGTCACATGCCGCGGTCCGCGGCGCCGGGCAGCATCTCCACTTCCAGCCCGGACAACCCGTCGCGGTGCTTGCGCGCGTGGTGCCCGCAGAACAGCAGGTCGTTCCCCGACGGGAACAGCACGCGCACCTGCGCGCGGGCGAAGCAGCGGTCGCACCGCTGCCCGGCCGCCTGCCCGGTCCACCTGCTCAGCGTGGTCGACATGGTCGCTCTCCTCCCGCTCGGGGTGTGGCGCCCAGCGTGGCGCGACGGCGGGCGCGGGGTAATCGCCGCGGCGGGAGGTGTCGCTCGCGGCGCGGGGAGGCTTTGCTGACCGTCCGGCAACCCCGGCCGGTCGGAGATCAACCGGGCAGGTCGTCCAGGGCCCGCTGGATCCGCCGGATCGACACGGGGTGCCGGGTGCGCATCGGGTGGGCGTAGAGCGACACCCGCAGTTCCTCGATCATCCAGCCGATCTCGCGCAGCGCGGGCGACGGCTCCGTTCCGGCCGGGACGGCGGCGAGCTCGGCGGCGTGCTCGTCGGCGACGGCGCGCACCTGGGCGGTCCAGGCGGCGTCGCGGTCGG
>JBQTJE010000117.1:0-27111 GCA_052387455.1 Pseudonocardia sp. | reverse complement strand
GGGGCCGCCCGGGGGGATGCGGGCGTGGTGGGCGCGCGGGGCCGCGGTCGGCGGGCGTTGGGCGCGGGGCCCGCGGTCTCGGGCGGCGCCGGGCAGGCCGGGCCCGCGGTCGACCTCGGCACCGCCCAGGCCGGCACCGCCCCGGCCGGACCCGCCGGTGGACGCCGCCAGGTCGCGCTGGTCGCGCTGGCGGCGGTGCTCGTGCTCGCCGCGCTGTGGACGGCCGACGCGAGCGAGCGCGCCGTGGTGCACCCCGGGTTCACCCAGCTCTGGCTCCTGCCCGCGGCCGGTCCGGCCCCCGGCTCGGCCCCCGGTGCCGCCCGGCTCGGCGTGCACAGCGCCGAGACCGGGACCCGGGTCTTCCGGCTCGACCTGCGCCGCGACGGCGCGCTCGTCGACTCGTGGCGGATCACGATCGCACCGGGGCAGACCTGGGAGGTGCCGGTCGCCGTCGGGTTCGGCGAGCAGGTGGAGGCGGTGCTGCACGCCGACGGCGACCCGGCGCCCTACCGGCGGGTCTCGGTGCAGCCGTGAGTGTCGCGTGAGCGCCGCGCACCGGGCCGCGGCGGTGCGGCCCACCTGGCGCGCGGCGCTGCTGGGCCGGGCGTCGCTGATCACCAACGCCGGGTCGCTGTTCGGCACCACCGTCCTGGGCTCGGTGCTGGGGTTCGCGTTCTGGTGGCTGGCCGCGCGGCTGCTCGCGCCCGAGGCGGTCGGGTACGGCTCGGCCGCGGTCTCGTTGCTGACCCTGCTCGGCGCGGTCACCACGCTCGGCCTGGGTACGGCGGTGATCGCCGAGCTGGCCGCCCGCCCGGACCGTGCGGGCGCCCTCGTCGCGGGCGCGGTGACGGCCGCCGCCGCGGCCGGCGCCCTGGTCGGGACCGCGTTCTGCGTGCTCGGACCGATACTGCTGCCCTCGACCGCGGCGTTCCTCGCCCACCCGGCCGTCGCCGCGTCGTTCGTGCTCGGGGTCGCGCTCACCGCCGCCACGCTGGTGCTGGACTCGGCGTGCGTCGGGCTGCTGCGCGGCGGGCTCCAGTTCTGGCGAAACCTCGCGTTCGCACTCGCCAAGCTCGGCCTGCTCGCGGCGTTCGCGGCGCTGGTGCACGGCGCGGGTGGCGACGCGATCCTCACCGCCTGGGTGGTCGGCATCGGGATGTCGGTGCTGGTCGTGGCGGGGATCGCCCGTCGCACCGGCCCGCGCCTGCGCCTCGAGGTGCGCTGGTCGGTGGTCCGCTGCCTGCCCCGGCGCGCGGGGGCCCACAACGTGCTCAACCTCGCGCTGGAGGTGCCGCACCTGGCGATGCCCGTCGTCGCGACGGCGGCGGTGTCGGCGACGGCGGGGGCGGGCTTCTACGCCGCGTGGATGATCGTCTCGTTCCTGTTCGTGGTGCCGTTCCACCTCGGCCTGGTGGTCTACGCCCTCGGCACGGGCGACGAGCGGTCGCTGCGGGACCAGGCGCGGTTCACCCTGCGCCTGTGCCTGGCGGGCGGGCTCGCCGCGGTGCCGGTCGTCTGGCTCGCGGCGCCGCACGTGCTGGGCCTGTTCGGCCCGACCTACGCCGCGGCCACGCCGGCGCTGCGGTTGCTGGCACTGGCCTACTTCCCGATGGTCGTGCTCGCCCACTACGTGGCGGTGGCCCGCGCCCGCGGCACCGTGGCGCGCGCGGCCTGGATCATCTGCGCCGGCACCACCGGGCAGGTGCTCGCCGCGGTCGCCGGCGCCCAGCTCGCCGGGGTCACCGGCCTCGCGACGGGCGTGCTCCTCGCCGTCTGGGCGGAGGCGCTGCTGGTGGTGTGGCCGGTGATCGGGGTCGTGCGTCGGAGCGGGACCCGATCGCCGGGGAAGTCGGCGGAGGAGTCGCACGGAGAGGAGGCGCGCCGTGCGGGTGTCCGTAGCGCGACCTGACGAGCTGGGACCGGGTGAGCTCGCCCGCTGGCGCGCGCTGCAGGCCGCGGAGCCGGCGCTGCACCACCCGTTCCTGGCCCCGGAGTTCACGCTTGCCGTCGGCCGCCATCGCGGCGGCGCCCGCGTCGCGGTGCTCCAGGACGGCGGTGAGGTCGTCGGGTTCTTCCCGTTCGAACGCCGCGGCCTGGGGCGGGCGGTGCCGATCGGGTCGTACGTGAACAACTACCAGGGTCTGGTGCACCGGGCCGGCGCCCCGCCGGACCGCGCGGCGCTGCTGCGCGGCTGCGGGTTGACGGTGTGGGAGTTCGACCAGCTCCCCGCGTCGCAGCAGGCCCTCGCGACCGCCGTCGTCGCCGGGCACACGTCCCCGGTGATGGACCTCGGGGCGGGTTTCGCCGCCTACCACGACCGGTTGCTGGCGAACTCGCGCCGCGGCGGGCCGGGCGTGTCGGTGCGCGAACTGCCCCGCAAGCAACGGCGGCTGGCCCGCGACGTCGGCGACCCGCAGTTCACCTACTCCTGCGGCGACGTCGCGGTGCTGCGCACGCTGATGAGCTGGAAGTCGGCCCAGTACCGGCGCACCGGGCACTTCGACCGGTTCGCCCGGCCCTGGGTGGTCGGGGTGCTCACCGACCTGCTGAGCACCGGATCGGCGGACTTCGAGGCGGTGCTCGCCGTGCTCGCCGTGCAGGGCCGCCCGATCGCCGCCCACCTGCTGCTGCGCTACCGCGACGTCCTCGGGGCCTGGTTCCCGGCGTTCGACCGGGAACTGGCCCGGTACTCGCCGGGCCTGCTGCTGCGGCTGCGCCTGGCGGAGGCCGCCGCCGCGCGCGGCGTGCGGCACATCGACATGGGCGAGGACGAGGGCGGCGGCTACAAGGCGCTGTTCCGCAGCCACGACGTCACCATGCTCCGCGGCCGGCTCACGCGGCCCTCGGTCGGTGCGGCGCTGCACGGGGCGCGGCGCGACGGGCTACGCGGCGTGCGCGACTTCGTCGTCGCGCGCCCGGCGGTGTTCCGGGTGGCCGACACCGTCCGGGTCGGCGCGGGCCGGATCGACGCGCGGGTACGGCGCGCGCTCGCCGGCCGGGAGGCGCGATGAGGGCGACGCGCCGGTTGCTCGCCGCCGTGCAGGCGCTGCTGCTGAGCCTGCCGATCATGGCCTGCACGGGCGCGGCCAACCTCGACCGGCAGCGCGGCCTGGTGCTGCCGACCTTCGAGCGTGACGGCTACGCCACCGGGCCCACCGACGCCGCACTCGCCGAGATCGCCGGCGTCGGCGCGGGCTGGGTGCAGCTCGTCCCCACCTGGTACCAGGCGACCGGCGCATCGAGCACGATCGCCGCGACCGACGGCGGACCGAGCGAGGACGGGATCCGCGGCGCGATCGCGCTGGCCGGGCAGCGCGGGCTGAAGGTGCTGCTCAAGCCGCACGTCGACGTCTCCGACGGCACCGACCGGGCCCGCATTCGGCCCGACGACCCCGACGCCTGGTTCGCCTCCTACACGGAGTTCGTCGTGCGGTACGCCGCGATGGCCGCCGAGCTCGGCGTCGCCCAGTTCGCCGTGGGCACCGAGCTCAGCGACCTGAGCGGGGACCGCGAGCGCTGGGTCGCGGTGATCGACGCCGTGCGCGCGGTCTACGGCGGCGAGCTGGTGTACGCCGCGAACTACTACGAGGCGGCACAGGTCGCGTTCTGGGACCGGGTCGACCTCGTCGGCATCGACGCCTACTACCCGCTCGCTCGGGAGCCGACCACCGACGTCGCCACGCTGGAGGCTGCCTACGCTCCCGTCCGGGCCGAGCTGGCCGATCTCGCCGCACGCACCGGGCGGCGGATCCTGTTCACCGAGGCCGGCTGCGCGAGCCAGCGCGGCTGCACCACCGCCCCCTACAGCGACGACGTGAGCGAGGTGCCCGCGCAGGACGAGCAGGCCGCGGCCTACCGGGCGCTGCTCAACACCTTCGGCGCCGAGCCCTGGTGGGCCGGGGTGTTCTGGTGGGAGTGGACGCTGCTCAACATCTACGGCACGGGCGTGGGCGAGGGACTGGAGTTCAGCGTCCGAGGCAAGCTCGCCGCCGCCGTGCTGCGGGAGCGGTGGACGTGACCGCTCACCGGGCGCGGACGGCGGCCGCGGCGCGCGCGAGCAGCCGCCGCAACGCACCGCGGCTGCGGTACCGGCTGCGGTACCGCGGGCAACCGCACAGCGCGCAGTCGCTGCCGCGCCGGAAGTGCTCGTGCGCGTCGCGCCCGTGCCCGCACCGGCAGCGTGCCGCGGATCGGGGGGTGGCATCGGGCGCCATGACGCGATCCTCCGGTTCAGGCCCGTCAGGATCGTCGCGTTCGGTCACCACCTCGGCATCCTGCCATCCGATCGAGCGGTCGCGGATCGCGGCGAGCGGCGCCGGCATCGTCGTAACGCCCATTACCACACGCGCGTTAGGGAAGTGGCGTGCGAGGCCCGGTGATCGGCCCGGCCTGATCAGCACTGACGGCAGCGAGGATGTGATCGATGGTGCAGGACGCCCGGCTCGACGAGGAGACCCCCCGCGCCGTCCCGGTCGTTCCGGCGGCCCCGGCGACGTCCGTCGAGGGCGCCGCGTTCGCGGCCTGGTCGGCGGCCTTCGCGGTCGGCGCGCTGATCCACTCCTGGCAGGGCATGCAGGTCACCCTGGCGGTCGGGGTGGTCGGCACCGCGGTCGCGGCGGCCGCGGTGGCGGTGCTGCTGGCGCCGCGCTCGCCCGCGCGGCTGATGGTGCTGCTCGCCGCGCTGCTCGTCGAGATCGTGGTCGACCTGCCCGACCTGGTGAACCACCTCGTCGTCGTCGGGGTGCTGGGCGTCACGCTCGTCCCGTGGTGGCTGGTGCTGCGCTGGCGGGACCCGGGCGCGGCGAACGACCCGGCCGTGCTCCACGCCCGGGTGGGCCCGTACCTGCGGCTGGCGTTCGTCCTCACCTTCGCCTTCGCGGCGCTCGCCAAGCTCAACTCGGGCTTCCTCGACGTCGCGGGCACCTGCTCGGTGGCGATCCTCGACGCGATCCCGCTGGTGGCCACACCCGCGGTGCTCGCCCCGGCCGCGATCGCGGGGACCGTCGCGGTGGAGCTGGCGATCCCGGCACTGCTGGCGTTCCACCGCACCCGCCCGTTCGCGATCGTGCTGGGCTTCGGGTTCCACCTGGTCTCGGCGTTCGCGGGGCACGCCTCGTTCTCCGGCTTCGCCTGGAGCTTCTACCTGCTGTTCCTGCCGCCCGCGATGGTGGCGCTGGCGGCTCGCACTGCGGGGCGTGCGGCACCCGACCGGCTCGCCGGGCTCTGGCGGCGGGCCGTGGTCAACCCGGCCGGCACGATCGCGGCGTTCGTCGTGGTGTGGCTGCTGTCCGACCTCGCGCTGACCCTGCTGCCCAGCGGCGTCCAGTGGCGGGCGCACTGGATGACCGCGGGTGCGGTGTGCACGGTCTGGATGGCGATCGGCGCCTGGCTGCTGTGGGTGCTGCGCCGGCACTGGCTGCCCGCGCGCGGACCGCGGGCGAGCCTGCGCGTCACGAGCACGCTGATGGTGCTGGGCATCGGCCTGCTGGTGTTCACCGCGGCGATGCCGTACCTGGGGCTCAAGACCCGCGCGGCGTTCACGATGTTCTCCAACGTGCGCACCGAGCCGGGCCACTGGAGCCACCTGTTCCTGCCCGAGGCGATGCGCGTGTTCGACTGGCAGGACGGCGAGGTCCGCTTCCTCGGCACCGACGAGCCCACCCTCGACGCGGCGATCCGCCGGCACACCCGCGCCGAGCGCACCGTGCTCGTCGAGGCCCGCAGGCTGGTCGCGGCGTACCCGGACGCGAACGTCCGCTACGAGCTCGACGGGGTGGAGCGGCTGGCCTCGCCGGTGTCCGACGACGACGTCCTGGGCAGGCCGCTCTCGCCGTGGCAGAGCTGGATCGGCGCGATGCGGCCCTACACCGACGAGCCGCGGTGCCAACACTGAGCCCGGCGTAACGCCGCGGCGGCCGTGGCGAAAGATGAGGTGGGGGCAAGGTTCCGGAGGAGGGATCACGGTGGTAGCACGCGACGCCACGACGCAGCGGGGGAGCGGCGGCCCGCCCGCGGCCGGGCGCGACGTCCAGAGGGACTTCCACGGGATCGCGTACACGGTGTTCGCCGTCGCGTTCGCGATCGGCACGCTGGTCCACGAGTTCCAGAGCACCTCGCTGTGGTGGATCGGCATCCCTATCGCGGTCGCCGCCTTCGCCGTGCTGCTGCGCCCGGCACGTCCCGCGTTGATGGTCGTGCTGCTGGCCCTGCTCGCCGTCGAGTGCCTCATGGCGCTGCCCAACCCGATCAACCACCAGGTCCTCATGGGGATCCTCGGGCTCACCCTCGGCCCGTGGTGGCTGCTGCTGCGGCTGCGGTCCCCGGAGATCGCGAACGACCCGGGTGAGATGTACCGGCGGACCGGCCCCTACCTGCGGGTCGCGTTCATCCTGCTGTGGGCCTCGGCCGCGCTGGCGAAGTTCAACACGGGATTCGTCGACCTCGCGGCCTCCTGCTCGGTGTGGATTCTCGAGTCGATCCCGCTGGTGTCCGTGCCGTCCGGGTTGGAGACGGTCGTCGTCTACGGGACGATCGCGCTGGAGGTCTCGGTCCCGCTGCTGCTGCTGTTCCACCGCACCCGGCCGCTGGCGATCGTCGCGGCCTTCGGGTTCCACCTCGTGTCCTGCTTCGCCGGGCACTCGTCGTTCTCCGGCTTCGCCTGGGCGATGTACTTCCTGTTCCTGCCGCCGCTGGTGCTCGCGCGCGGGGTCGTGCTCGCCCGCCGCGCCCTACCGCCCGCCGCGGCGCGTGGCCTCGCCACCGCGGTCGCCCGGCCCGTGGTCACGGTGCTTGTGCTCAGCGTGGTGTGGGTGCTCGGCCGTTACGTGGCGGTGTCCGCGCTGCCGGCCCACCTGCAGGGCGGCGCGCGGCACTGGGGCGCGCTGATCATCTGCGTCACCTGGATGCTCGCCACCGGGTGGCTGCTCGTCGTGCTGCGCCGGCACTGGCTGCCGGCGCCGGGCCCGCGCGCGGGCCTGCGCGTCACCAGCACGCTGATGGTCCTGGGCATCGGGCTGGTGCTGTTCACCGCCGCCATGCCGTACCTGGGCCTCAAGACCCGTGCGGCGTTCACCATGTTCTCCAACGTGCGCACCGAGCCGGGCCACTGGAACCACCTCCTGGTGCCCGAGGCGGTGCGGGTCTTCGACTGGCAGGACGGCGGCTCGGTGCGGTTCCTGTCCACCGACGACCCGGCGCTGGAGGCCAAGATCGCCGCCTCGAAGAGCGACGAGATCGTGCTGCTCGGCGCCCGGCGCATCGTCGACGAGTTCCCGCAGGCCACGGTGCGCTACACCCTCGACGGGGTGGAGCGCGTGGCGTCCCCGGTGTCGGCGGACCCGGTGCTGGGAGCCCCGCTGTCGCCGGCGCAGGAGTGGTTCGGGGCCATCCGCCCCTACGCCGAGGGCGGCACCTGCCAGCACTGACCGCGCGCCGTCGCCGGTATCGTCGCGCGCACCGCGAATCCGAGTTCACGGTCCGAGAACAACAGGGGTTGATGGAGCGTGACCGCTACAGCCGCCACCGCGACGGGATCGAAGAAACCCCAGTCCGCCGACCTGCACCCGGGCCCAGGCTTCCGGATCCGCCTCGACTTCCCGCGCCTGGACCACGACACCGTGCAGGGCTTCGCGCCGTTCGGCACCCCCGACATCTCCGACCTGCTCAACCGGCTCTACGCCATCGACCCGCTGATCGCCTGCCTGTCCGGCGGTGCGGTCGTGGGCCTGGCCTGCACCGTGCGGACCTACCCCGGCGACAACCTGATGGTGCACAAGGCCCTCGACGTCGCGCACGCCGGCGACGTCGTCGTCATCAACGCGGGCGTCGGCCGGTCCAACGCGGTGCTCGGCGACATCATCTCCACGAAGGCCAGGCACCGGGGCATCGCGGGTTTCGTCGTCGACGGCCTGATCCGCGACCTGCCCGACATCCGGCCGCTGGACTTCCCCGTCTACGCCCGCGGCACCACCCCGATGGGGCCGCTGCACCGCGGCCCCGGCGAGATCAACTTCCCGGTCGCCTGCGGCGGCGTCGTCGTCAACCCGGGTGATGTGATCGTCGCGGACGACGCCGGGGTCGTCGTGGTCCCGCAGGGGATCGCGAAGGACCTCCTGGAGCGCCTGCGCGCGAAGGCCGAGGCTGGTGCGGCCTACATCGACGCCGTGCAGCGCGGCGAGTTCAGCAACGCCTGGGTGGACACCCAGCTCGCCGCACAGGGCTGCCCGATCGAGCCCTACGGCGCCGACGCCGACTGACGATCTCCCTGATCTCCGAGCCCCGCCGACCGCCCCGCCGACACACCGCCGCCGACACAGAGGATGCATCCGCGCCCCATGCCCGACACGACCGATGCGGCAGTGCGCCTGCGCGCCGCCGCCGACCTCACCCGCGGGATCGTCCGCCAACGGGTCTCCACCATCCGGCGCACGGAGCGCGCGCAGCAGTCCGCCTACTACCGGCGGCTGTGGCACGACGTGGCCGCCGAGCTCGGCGCCACCGTGCGCCCGTGCGGGGACGGCTACCTGGAGATCGGCTTCGGCGCGCTCACCGTCCGCGTGCGCAACACCCACATCACGATCGACGGGCGCGAGGTGCTCGCGCGGGCCGGGGACAAGGTGCTGGTGCACGGGTTGCTCGGCGACGCCGGGCTGCCCGCTCCCGAGCACGCCACGTTCACCCTGGCCACGTTCGACCGGGCGCGCCGCTTCCTGGCCGACGCCCCCGGGGACTGCGTGGTCAAGCCCGGCCAGGACAGCTCAGCGGGCAGTGGTGTCACCACGCTGGTGCGCACCCCGCGCGACCTGGTGCGGGCCGCGGCCGAGGCGGCGCAGGTGGGGGCGCGGTCGAGCCGGGCGGCGCGTGGCGCGGGCCGGGTCCGCCGGATCACCGCCACGTTCGCGCAGCTCACCGAGGTGCCGCTGCTCATCGAGCGGCAGGTGCCGGGTGGGAACTACCGGTTGCTGTTCCTCGACGGCGAGCTCGTCGACGCCATCCGCCGCGGCGTGCCCAGCGTGATCGGCGACGGTGAGGCCACCGTGGAGGCGCTGCTGGAACGGCTCAACGCCGACCGTCTCCGGGTGGGCGGCGTCATCGCGCAGTCGCTGGTGAAGTACGACCTCGACGCCGAGCGCACGCTCGCCGACCAGGGACTCACCCTGGCGTCGGTGCCCGCCGCGGCCCGGGTCGTCCGGATCAAGACCACGATCAACGCCGCCGCGGCTGACACCAACGCCCCGGCCCGCGACGAGCTGTGCGCCGCGATCGTCGCCGACGCGGCCCGGGCCGCCGAGCTGGTCGGCGTGCGGTGGGCGGGGGTGGACGTCCTCACCGCGGATCCGGCCGTCGCGCTGGCCGAGTCCGGCGGGCGCATCCTCGAGGTCAACACCACCCCGGGCCTGGCCATGCACTACCACGGCAAGCCGGGCCAGGTGGACCCGGCGAAGGAGCTGCTGCTGCGGCTCGCGGCGAAAGCGGCAGCCCCGCAGGCCACCGCGCAGGCCGGCCCCGACGGGCACTGACGCCCGGCGTCGAGGGCCGTCCGCGTCACCCGACGGAATCACCTGCCGGCACCGACGAGGAGCGGACCCCTTACGATGCGTCGACCGTCGAGCACCGTCGAGTCAGGGGGATGATGACGCCGCAGCAGGGCACCGCGCACCGAGCACCGCTGATCGTCGCGGGTGGCGCCGCGAACGCCCTGTTCATCGGCCGCAGCCTCGGCGCGCTCGGCATCCCGGTGCACGGCCTGGGGGTGCACCCCGCGGCGGCGGCGTCGCGGTTCGTGCACCGGATCCCGCTGGGTGCCGACGACAAGGTCGACCATGCCGAGCAGGTCTGGACCGACTACCTGCTCGGCCCCGCCGCCGCCCCGCTGCACGGTGCGGTGCTCGTCGCGGGCAGCGACGTCGGCATCACGGTCCTGGCGCGCAACCGGGCGGCGCTGCTGGAGCGCTACCGCCTCGACATCTCCGAGGTCGACGCGCAGCTGTCGCTGCTCGACAAGCTGTCCACCTACGGGATGGCCACGGCCGCCGGGGTGCCCACGCCGCGGTACTGGCGGGTCGACGGGCCTGCGGACCTGGAACGCCAGCGCGACGACTACGTCTACCCGCTGATCGTCAAACCGCTGCTGTCGCACCGGTACCAGGCGAGGCTCCCCACCTGGGGCAAGTTCCGGGTGGCGCGTGACCACGACGAGCTGAGCGCGGCGCACCGCGAGGTCACCGCCGCGGGACTGGCCGTCATGATCACCGAGCAGATCCCCGGCCCGGACACGCTGCTGTGCAGCTACAACACCTACCTCGACGCGTCGGGCAGCCCGATGTTCGACTTCACCAAGCGCACGCTGCGCCGCTTCCCGCCCGGCATGGGCCTGGGCAGCCACCACCTCTCCGACCACAACCCCGAGGTCAAGGAGGCGGCGATGCGGATGTTCAAGCACGTGGGGCTCGTCGGCATGGCCAACGCGGAGTTCAAGCGCGACACCCGCGACGGGCAGCTCAAGCTGATCGAGTGCAACGCCCGGTTCACCGACGCCGTCGCGCTGTGGGGGGCGGCCGGCTTCGACATGGCCCGCCACGTGTACTTCCGGGTGCTCGGCGAGCCGTACGAGCTACCGACGAGCTACCGGCCGGGCCAGCGCATGGTCTACCCGTTCAACGACCTGCGCTCGTTCCGCCTCCTGCGGGCCCGTGGCGAGATCACCCTGGGCGCCTGGTTGCGCGACATGGCACACCCGCAGGTGTGGCCCTTCTTCCGCTGGGACGACCCGGCGCCGGCAGTGGCGAAGGCCCGGACGCGGGTCGCGCCGTTCCTGCGCGCGCGGACCGGGCGCGCACGCTGAGCGCTCAGCGCTTGCCAGGCGTCCAGCACTGCCAGGCGCTCGGGACCGCCAGGCGGGTCAGAACTGGCAGGTCGGGACGAGCGGGACCAGGCGCCAGCGGCCCAGCCAGTCCACCAGCGGCGAGACGCCCCCGCCGAGCACCGGGTCGTCGCCCAGCTTGTCGGTGTGGCGCACGACGCCGTCGATCTCGTAGTCGAGGACCGCGTAGGGGTACTCGGCCAGCAATCGGCGGGCGTCGGTGAGGACGAACTGGCTGCCGCTGAAGCGGTCGACGAGCTTCACCAGATCGTGGTCGCCCTGGGCGTGGACCAGGCGCACGAGCTGGTCCTGGCTGCCGAAGATGCGCACGGCCTCGGGGATGACCAGGTGGTTCCAGTGCCCGGCCTCGGTGCGCAGGTTGCCGTACTGGCTGAACGACCAGTCGGTCTTCAGGCCGATGTAGGGGCTCAGCGAGTTGGCCACGAGCACCACCAGCGCCCCGATCAGCACGCCGTCGCGGATCCGCAGGGTCGTGGCGCGGTCGCCGCCGGTGAGCCATTCGCGGTGGTGGCGCACCGCCAGATAGATCCACAGGCCGAGCCAGACCATGACGACCGCGATCGCGGTCCAGCGGCTCAGGCGAACCGACAGCTCGAAGGGGAGCAGGGCGGCGGCGGTGAGCCCGGCGAGCCAGATCCCGGCGAGCACGGGAGCCGCCCAGATCGAGCCCGCCCGCGCGAGCAGACCCGGTCGGGCCAGGCGGCGGCCGACCGCGCGCATCCGCTCCCCGGCCGACACCAGCACCGCCGACGGCAGGAACAGCACCAGGAAGCTCAGCATCAGCGCCGAGTGCGCCGGGTTGCCGCCCGCCGCGATGAGCAGGTACCAGGCCGTCGCCGCGACGACGCCCACCGCGCGGGTCGGGCGGAACAGCAGCATCAGCGGGATCGCGAACTCGAGCACCACCGTGACGACCGCGACCGTGGCGTAGAGGCTCGCCGGGGTCTGCAGGAACGGGATCTCGTCGATCACGCCCGGCGCGCAGGTGCCGATCGTGGCGAGGAAGTCGCTGTTGAGCTTGGACACCGCGTCGGAGAACCAGGCCACCAGGAAGGCGATCCGCAGGAACGGCGCGATCCGCTCGAACACCTCGCCGCGGTCCAGGCGCAGCGTCCGCGTGCGGACCAGCGCCACCACCGACCAGACGGCCAGGGCGAGCGCGCACATGTGCATCAGCAGGGATGCGCTGTAGGGGTTGGGCAGCAGCGAGACGAACTCCACGGCGAGCCCCGCACACAGCAGCAGGGTGCGCCACACCTCGCTCGGGCGCAGCAGCACCACGCAGGCGAGGATCCCGTTGAGGGTGTGGATCGAGGCCAGCGGGACGACCGCCTGCCACTCGAACACCACGACACCGACCGCGAACGCGACCGCCCACACCGACCAGGCGGATCGGGCGACCAGCCGGCCGGGGAGGACCGCGCCGAGCCGGACCGTGGGCCCGTCGAGCCGCACAGGCGCAGCGGTGGTCGACTCGACCGGCGGGGCCGTGCGCTGGGCCGGGATCCGGGCGATCCCGGGGGGCGCGAGGTGCGTGCGGCGCTCGACGTCCATGTCATCCCCTCGTGCTCGGCGCGCAGGTGGCGGCGCCGGTGTACACCAGGTGAATCGACGCAGCCGGGCCGCTGTTACGCCGCGGCGCGGTGCAGATGACCACCCGATCGGGGGTACCTACTGCTGGCAGGTGCCGCCGGCGTTGGGGCGGATCGCGCCGAACCACCTCTGGGCCGGTGTGAGCGGTGCTCCCAGCACGGGATCGGCCGATACCGGCGCGGCGACCCGCTCGACGCCGTCGAGCCGGTAGCGCACGACGGCGTCCGGGAAGTCGGCGACCGACTGCCGCGCGCCCAGCAGCACGATCTCCTGGCGGCCGGTTCGGGCGAGGTGGGCGGCGAGCTGCGGATCGTCGGTGTCGAGGAACGCCACCTCGCCGCCGTCCTGCCAGTCGAAGACCCGGAAGGCCTCCGGCACGAGGACGTGGTTCCACTGGCCCGGTTCGGTCTGCATGTTGGAGAACATCGTGAACGCCGCGCGGGTCTTCAGCCCCAGGTAGGGCATCGCGGCGGTGAACACCACCAGCCCGATCCCCAGCAGCATGACCACGCTGGTCACCCGCAGGCTCGCCCGCGGGCCCCGGGTGGGCAACCAGTGCCGCCGCAGCCGCAGCAGCGCCCACCCGCTGACACCCATGAAGGCGAGACAGAGCAGCACCGCCCCCCAGTGCCGGGCACCGCCCTTCAGTGAGTCGGGCAGCATGGACACGAGCCCGTAGCGGACCACCGCCCAGCCGCCGACCAGCACGGCCAGTGCGACCGGCGCGCGACGGACCGCGAGCGCCACCCCCCTGCGCGCCGGCTCCGGCAGTGCGCGGCGGGCGGCGACCACCGCCCGAGCCAGCATCGCCGGCGGCAGGAACAGCACGTACATCGACCAGGCGAAGCCGGAGAACGACGAGTGTCCGGCGACGGCCGACACGGCGTGGAACCCGAAGGCCAGCACGATCGCCAGCGGCCGCGTCCGGTGGAACAGCAGTAGCAGCGGGATCAGCGCCTCGACGAGGATCGTGCCGACGATCACCAGCGGCGTGAGCGCCCGCGGCACGTCGACCAGCGGGACCGACTCGAGCATCCACACCGAGCACGACGCGGCGACGTCGAGGAAACCGGAGTTGAACTTCGCCAGTGCGGCGAACGCCCAGAAGAGAATGAAGCAGACGCGCAGGAATCCGCCGGCCCGCTGCAGGAACTCGCCGGGATCGGCGGCAGCTACCGGGTCGCGCAGCCGCCACGCCACCCACCACGGCGCCACGGCCAGCCCGAGGATGCCGACCAGGATCTGGTGATTGCTCGGGCTCGGCAGCGTGACGACGCACTCCGCCGCGAGCAGGGCCAGCAGCAGCACCAGCCGGGCGGTCGCCGCCGGGCGCAGCAGCACCCAGAAGGCGGCCGTCGCGACCGGGACCGCCATCCACCAGGGGATGGTGCTCTGGAACTCGTGGATCAACGTCCCGACGGCGAACGCCGCCGCGAACACCGCGTACGCCACGCCGGCGAACTTCGGGGACGTCGTCTGTCCGGCCGGCGCCGGCATCCGGGGTGTGGCCGACGAGCGCGTCATCCCCGGCAAACCCCTCTCGCCGGATGAACTCCGGGCCCTCCACAGGTAACGCGCAGGAGGATGCCGGGTTACGCCGGCGGGTGCCACGCGAGGCTCCCCGCTGCATCATGAACGGCGGCAGGCGAGAGAATGTACGCCGGACGGCCTACAGGAGGCAGCGCGATGACATCCCCAGCGATCGGTTCGCGAGCGGGTCGACTCGGCGGCCCGCTCATCGTCGGAGGGCTGACGCTGGTCGCAGCCGTGGCGGTCGTCGCGGCGTTCGCGGTCGCCGGCCGGCTGTCCGGAACCGAGTTCAAGGTGTTCAGCAAGGACCCGGTCGAGACCCTCGAGGTCGTGTACTACGTCGGCTACCTCGCGCACGCCGTGATGCTCGTGTGGTGGGCCGGGGCGACGGCCGCGCTGCTGAGCGGCGTCGCGCTGCGGGCCGCCGGCCACCGGCAGGCGTCCCTGCCGCTGCTGGTCGGTGGGGCGCTCACCACGCTGCTGGTGCTCGACGACGTCTTCCTGCTGCACGAGAACATCTACCCGCGCCTCGGAATACCGGAGGGGGGCACCTACGTCCTCTACGGCCTGCTCACGGCGGCGTACGCGTGGTCGTGGCGCCGCAGGCTGGGCGCGAACCTCGTGCTCCTCGCGGGCGCCTACGCCTTCTGGATCGCCGCGGCGTGCTTCGAGTTCGTACAGGAGGAGTACGGGATCTTCACGCTGCATCTCGGTGAGGACGGCTGCAAGGCCGTCGGCGTCGCTCTGTGGGCTGCTTTCATGATCCGCCTCGCCCTCGTCGAGCTGCTGGCGGCACTGCGGGCCGCGCCGGCGACCACCGCTGACCGGCTGGCCACCGCCGAGATCGCCGCCGACCGGCCGACATGATCCGGCGCACCCGGGCCCGTCGGCATGTTCGTCGCCTGCGGAGGCGGTACGGCCACGTGCCTGCTCACCCCGGCTGGTCGTGAAGCTGCTCCAGGACGGCGGGCAGCGACAGCCCGCGGGTGTCGCGGTCGAGCTCCCACCGCTCGAGCACGGTGGCCGCCGCCAGGGCGAGGTCGGTGGGCAGGCCCTCGGCCGCGAGGATGTCGGCGACCTCGTGCATCTCCGGTTCCCACCGCCACGCGCGCGCAGCGACGCTGGGCAGGTAGTCCGGCTCGACCAGCGGTGAGGTGGTGAGGCGGGCGGCCTCGGCGAGCAGCGCCTCGGTGACCCCGTGCCGGGCGGCGAGGGCGTGGGCCAGGGCGGCGAGCATGCGGGTGGCCTTCTGGTAGCCGGCGAAGGCCATCTTCAGCGCGCTCGCGGCGCCGAGCGCCTCGCCCAGCCGCACCACCTCGACCCCGCGCTCGACCCCGCGCCCGCCGCCGGGTCCCGGCGCGAACAGCGCGGCAACCGTGTCGACGGCCGCGGCCGGGCCGGCCAGGTAGAACCGCGGTCCCGCCCCGTCGACGGGCGGTGGGCCGATGATCGAGCCGTCCACGGGCCGCCCGCCCCCAGCGGTGATCGAGCCGGCGATGCGCACCATCCGGTCGCGGCTGATCGCGTTGGCGTCGACGAACACCCCGCGGTACCGCAGCGCGGCCACCTCGCAGGCCAGGTCCTCGGCGGCCGCGGGCGGGCAGATCGACAGCACGACGTCGCTCGCGGCCAGCAGCGCGGCGAGGTCGGCGGCCTCGGCCAGCCCGGTGGCGCGGGCCCGGGTCGCCGTCGCGGCGCTGCGCCCCGCCGAGCACCACAGCACCCGCGCACCGCCCCGCGCCGCCGCCCCCGCCACCGCCGCGCCCATGGTGCCCGGGTGCAGCACCCCGACCGTCACCTGCGCCGCACCTGGCTCCTGCATGAGCGCACGATGCCAGGTGGGCGGGGCGCGCACGACGGGACCGTCGCGCGCCGGGGCGTACCATGGCCGACCAGGCGGGTCGATCACGGGCCCGCCGCGCACCCCAGCAGGCCGACACCGAACGGAGATCGACGACGTGAGTACGGCCATCGAGACGACCGGGCGGGCGGCGGGCGGGCGGGCGGCCCGGACGGGGATCGTCGACACCGACGTCCACCCGGTGCCGCGCCACGTCGACGAGATCCGCCAGTACCTGCCGATGCCGTGGCGTGACCTCTACCAGGGCGAGCGGCGCGCGTTCTTCAACAACCCCGTGCACGGCTCGCGCCTGGACAGCGTGCCCCCGGACGGCGGACCCAAGGGGTCGGACCCGGACTTTCTCCGCACGCAGCTCATGGAGTCCTACGGGGTCAGCCACCCCATCCTCGTGCCGCGCAGCTTCTGCAACATCCAGCCCGACCCGGACTACGGCTCGGCGATCGCCGCCGCGTTCAACGAGTGGCACATCAACACCTGGCTCGGCGACTACAACCACGACGGCGCGTTCAAGGGCTCCATCACGATCAACCACCACGACCCCCAGCGCGCGGTCGAGGAGATCGAGAAGTGGGCGGGCCACCCGCACGTCGTGCAGGTGATGACCGACTCGGGCGCGCGCTTCCCGTTCGGCCAGCGCTTCTACTACCCGATCTACGAGGCCTGCCAGCGGCACAACCTGCCGCTGGGCATCCACCCCGGCACCGACGGCATGGGCGTCAATGTCCAGCCCACGCCGGGCATGCCCACGCACTACATCGAGTGGCACTGCTCGATGTCGCTGGCCTTCCAGTCGCACCTGGTGAGCCTGCTCACCGAGGGTGTGTTCGAGCGGTTCCCGACCTTCCGGATCGCGCTGCTGGAGGGCGGGGTCGCCTGGCTGCCGCCGCTGATGTGGCGGCTGGACGCCTACTGGAAGGCGCTGCGCCGGGAGATCCCGTGGGTGCGCAAGCCGCCGAGCGAGTACCTGCGCGACCACGTCCGGCTGGCCAGCCAGCCGCTGGAGCGCCCGGCGAACGACAAGCACCTGCTGTCGCTGCTGGAGTCGATGGACGCCGAGCACATCCTGATGTTCTCCAGCGACTACCCGCACTGGGACTTCGACTCGCCCACCCGCGCGTTCCCCAAGCTCCCCGACGACCTGTGGCAGAAGATCTTCGTGGACAACGCCACCGACTTCTACGGCCTGAAGTGACGCGGACGTTCACCGTCGGGCGCGTCTCGGACATCCCTCCCGGCGAGCGGAAGATCGTCGAGGTGGGCGGCCGGACCATCGGGGTGTTCAACGTCCGTGGCCGCTTCTACGCGCTGCGCAACATCTGCCCCCACCAGGGCGCGCCGCTGTGCCAGGGATCGCTCGGCGGCACCGCGCTGCCGAGCCGGCCCGGGGAGTTCGTCTGGGGGCGCGAGGGCGAGATCCTGTCCTGCCCGTGGCACGGCTGGGAGTTCGACGTCACCACCGGCCGCAGCGTGTTCAACCCGCACCGCACCCGGGTGCGCACGTTCGAGGTCAGCGTCGCGCCTGCCGACGCCGACGCCGACGCGAGCGTGCCGACGTTCCCCGTCACCGTCGACGACGACGGTGTCGTGCTGCTGCACCTTTAGCCCGCGCCGCGCCCGCCCGTCGGCACCGCGCCCGCCCGTCGGCACCGCGCCCGCGGCGGGGGGTGGGCGCGGCGCGAGCAGGTGGGCGCGGTCAGCGTCCGAGTGCGCGGACGGTTGCGGCCTCGGCGATCAGGTCCTGAGCGTCGCACGCCAGCGCGAGTGCCTCCAGCACGGCCGGGCGCAGCGGGATGCCGGCCGCACGCCCGGCTGCGGCGCGCGCGCTGCCCCGCTCGCCGCTGAAGTACACCCCGTCGGCGCCCTCGGCCACGCGCAGCGCGTGCAGCCGGTCCACCATCGCCTCCACCCGGGCCAGCGCCGGCGCCCGCGGGCCGAGCGCGCCGGGGTCGAGCACGAGGAAGACCTGACCGAGGTTCTGCGGCCGGTCGAAGTCGGTGTACATCGAGCCGATCTCGTCGTCGAACTCGGCGTCGCACACCAGCCCGGCGAGCAGGGTGACCACCAGGCTCAGCCCGGACCCCTTCACACCGCCCACGGGCAGGACGCTGCCCGCCATGGCGAGTGCGGCGTCGGTGGTCGGGCGGCCCGCCTGGTCGACGGCCATGCCGGGCGGGATGGGCGTCCCGGCCGCCGCGGCGATGCGGATCTGCTCGCGCGGCATCGCCGCGGTGGACATGTCCAGCACGAGCTCGCCGTGGCGGCCCAGCGGCATCCCGACCGCGATCGGGTTGGTGCCCAGGAACGCCTCCGCCGCCCCGTGCGGCGCCACCGCCCTCGGACCGTTGGACGTGACGATCGCCACCATCCCGGCGCGCGCGGCGCGCTGCACGTAGAAGCCGGCCGCGCCCAGGTGGGTGGAGCGGCGCAGCGCGACCAGCCCGATCCCGTGCTGCCCGGCCAGGCTGACCGCCAGGTCGACGGCCCGGGTCGCCGCGGCCGGGCCCAGCGCGTTCCCGGCGTCGACGCGGCGCACCGCGCCGATCCCGCCGACCTCGGTCATCGCGCCGGTGCCGCCGGCGAGTCCGCGGCGCACGCGCTCGAGGTAGGCGGGCGCCCGGTACACGCCGTGGCCGGTGAGCCCGCGCAGGTCGGCGTACACCAGCACCTGCGCGACCCGCCCCGCATCGTCGCCGGGCACGCCGAACCCGGCGAAGCAGGCGGCGACGGCGCGTTCGAGGTCCGGGGCCTCGACCGTGACGGTCGCCGTCACCGCGAGCGAAGCCTGCCGCTCGCCTTCGACAGCCGCGTCCAGGCCCTGGCCACCGCGGGCCCGGGGTCGCCCGGCCGCAGCACCGGGAACACCTGCCGGTGGGCGAGGCTGCGCAACCACGCGCCGGCGGTGAGCGTGCCGGCGCGGCGCAGCGCGAGGAACGCGCGCAGGTCGTCGGTGGGGTAGACCATGTGCAGCCCGCCCGGGTAGCTCGCGGGCATCGCGTGCGGGCGGCCCAGTGCCTGGCAGTAGACGTGCAACGGCAGGTCCAGCCCGGCCGCGGTGGGCAGCGGGTCGGCCGCGCTGAACCGGGCGTTGCACTCGACGAGCTTGAGCCGCCCGTCGCGCACGTCCCGGATGAACTCCACGTTGGCCACCCCGCGCAGGCCGACGTGCTTGAGCAGGCGCAGGGACAGTTCCTTGACCTCCGCCGCGACGGCGCTGCCATGCTCGGTGACGTGGTGGCAGGCCAGGCCCTCGCCCGGCGGGAAGCGGCGGATCACCCGCTTCACGAAGTCGTAGGTGGGGTCGCCCGCCGCATCGAGATAGGTGGCGTAGCTGCACAGCTGCTCGTCGGTGCCGGGGATCTGCTCGACCAGCATCACCGCCACCCCGGCGGCGTGCAGCTCCGCGTGCGCAGCCTGCAGCCCGGCCCAGTCGTCGACGACGCGGAACTTGCGGATCCCGGGGAAGCGGGCCTTGAACTCGTGCGACAGCAGCGGCTTGACGATCAGGGGGTAGACCAGCTCGGAGCGGTGCCGCGAGAGGTCCGCCGGCCCGTCGACCGCCCAGAACAGCGGGGTCGGGACGTCGGCCTCCCGGGCGCGCCGGTAGGTGGCGAGCTTGTCGAGCATGGCGAGCTGCGCGTCGACGTCGGAGGCATCGAGCCGGTAGCGGCGCAGCAGCCGGTCGCGGTGCCGCGCGATCGCGGTGAGCCCCACGTCGCTGCCCGCGAGCACGACCGCCCCGTGCAGCTGCGCCGGCAGCTGCGGGCCGAGGAGGTGCTCGACCCACGCGTCCGCCGGGTCCGCGCCGGCTGCCGTCGCGATCGGGATCGGCCGCAGGAACCGCGAGGAACCGACCCAGGGCGCGACGCCCAGGCCGTGCACCGCGATCCCGCGCCGGCCCAGGCTGCGGGCGACCGACAGCGCGGTGGTGTCGCCCCCCAGGACGATCACGGGTTCGGGCGCGGTGGTCGGTGTCATGGCCCGGCCACGATAGGCAGCGCCGCGCCGCGGCGCGACGGCGGGTCGGGCCCCCGCGCCGCCCCCGAGCCGGCCCCGGCGCCGTGACCTGGGCGGATGGCGGCGGGCGTCGTCGGCGTCGGCGGCCCGCATCCCACCGGTACGCTGCCGCCCGGGGGCCGGATCACCCCCACCCGACCATCCGACCGACGACCCGACCGACGGCGCACGACGAACCCTAGGACCGTATGGACAGCCAGCAGGTGCGCCGCGATCCGGCGGACACCACCGACGTGCCGGGCATCGTGCCCGGTGGCGACGGTGCGGGCGCGGGGCGGGGCGGCCGGGTCGGTTCGGGGCAGCCGGCGGTCGGGCCACTGGGCCGCACGCTGCGCCGGGGCGCCACGATCTCGGCGTTCACGCTGGTCCTGGTGCAGGTCACCTCCCTGGTCACGACGCTGGCGCTGGCCCGGCTGCTGAGCCCCGAGGAGATCGGCATCTACGCCGCGGGCACGGTGCTCACCGGGTTCCTCGTGATGTTCGCCGAGGGTGGGTTGCGCGGTGCGCTGATCCAGCGGCAGACCGAGGTGGAGGACTCCGCCGACACCGTCTTCTGGGCCACCGCCGCCACCGGGGTGGCGATGAGCCTGGCCGCGCTGGCCGCCTCGCCGCTGGTCGCGTGGTTCTTCAGCAGCGCGCTGGCCGGCCAGATCGCGGCGGTGACCTCCGGCATGCTGCTCATGCAGGCGCTGACCAACGTCCCCGACGGGCTGCTGCAGCGCCAGTTCAACTTCAAGCGGCGCCTGATCGTCGACCCGGCGCGGTCGATCGCGTTCGGCGCGATGGCCGTGCTGCTGGCCTACCTCGGCTACGGGGTGTGGTCGCTGGCGATCGGCAACTACTTCTCCATGGCCGTGTGGCTGGTCGGCACCTGGCTGCTGGGCCGCTGGCGGCCAGGGCGGGGCCGACCGTCGTACCGGCTGTGGCGCGAGCTCGCCCGCTACGCCTACCCGCTGTTGATCCAGAGCGTGGTGTGGCAGGTCCGTGAGGCCGGTCAGGCGGCGCTGGTCGGGCGCTTCCTGGGGGCGGCGTCGCTGGGCCAGTTCCGCTACGGGCGCCGCGTCGGGCTGCTGCCGACCCAGGCGGTCGTGCAGGTCGGCTCCTATGTCCTGTTCCCGGCCTTCTCCCGGCTCGCCGACGACGCCGACCGGCTCAAGCAGGCGTTCCTGCGGTCGCTGCGCTGGCTCTGGATCGCCACCGCGCCGGTCGCGGCCCTGATCGTCGCGCTCGGCGAGCCCGCCGTGGTCATCCTGCTCGGCGAGCGGTGGCGCGAGGCCGGGATCTTCCTGGTCGCGATGGCGGGCTACGGGGCCACGGTCGGGCTCAAGGCCACGGCCAACGAGGTGATCAAGGGCAGCGGCCGGTCGCGGCTGCTGAACCGGGTGTCGGTGGTCGCCCTCGGTCTCGGCCTCGGGTTGGTGGTCGTGGCCCTGCCCTACGGGCTGTTCGCGGTGGGCCTGGCGATCTCGGCGACGGAGATGACGCTCGCGGTGATGGCGATGGTGCTCGCGCGGTCGGTCATCGGCTACTCGGTGCGCGAGCTGGTGCGCCTGCTGATCCCCCCGCTGGTCGGCTCGGTGGCGGGGCTCGCGGTGATCGGGCTGCTGGACCGGCTGGTCATCGACGCCGACGACTACTCGGGCTTCCTCGGGCTCGGCATCGTCGGGGCCGAGACGCTCGGCTTCCTGGCGATCTACGTCGCGGTGCTGCGGATGCTGGACCCGATCGCCGTGGCCGGCCTGGCGAACATCAGCGGCAAGTACCTGTCCCGGCTGGGCCGGGGCGGTCGAGGCGTGTAACACGACACGGCCGACGCCCGATAGGTCCATGCGGCCTATGCTGTCGGCGGTCCTTACGTCGTCGACCGTCACACCGGAGCGGGTCGCGGGGTGAACGAGCAGATCGTGGAGGAATGTCGATGAGTCCGCTGCAGGTGCAGCTCGACAGGGTTCGGCGGCGCAAGTGGCTGATCGTCGTGATCACCGCGATCGCGGTGGTAGGGTCGGTCGCCTTCTCGCTGCTCTCGCCCACGACCTACACGGGCACCGCCACGCTCATCGTGTCCTCGGGCAACCGGGCCGAGGAGGACGCGGTGCTCGCCCAGGGCTACGTCGAGTACGTCAACGAGGACTCCGCGCAGGAGGCGCTGCTGCAGGCCGCCAACCTTTCCGACGTCGACTTCGAGGCGCGCACCGGCGCGTCGAGCCCGATCATCTACATCGACGCCACCGCCGAGAACGCCCAGCTCGCGGGCACGGCGGCCACGACCATCGCGCGCACCTTCCGCGAGCAGGTCAACGCCGGCGTCCAGGGCGGGGCGGACAGCACGATCGCCGCGCTGCGCACCCAGCTGGAGGCGGCCCAGACCGCGCTCGGGGCCACCCTCACCAACGACCCGCAGCGCACCGCCCTCAGTGCCCAGATCTCGTCGCTCCAGGACGAGATCCTGCAGGTGCAGCGCGAGGCGATCGGCAACCAGCTCAAGGACCTCCAGCTCACGCCCGCGGTCACGTCCAGCTCGCCCGACCCGGTGGTCAACGGCATCCTCGCGCTGTTCGGGGGGCTCATCCTCGGTGTCGCGGCCGCGCTCGCGCTGGCGGGTGCCGAGGACCGCATCGCCTCGCCGCAGGAGATCCGCCAGCGGCTCGGGCTCGACACCCTCGCCGTCGTGAGCGGCGGGCGCTCGGACACCAGCACCACCCAGCGGGCCGAACAGCTCAAGGGTCTGGCCAACGTCGTGAGCCTGTCGGACATGAGTCAACCGGCCACGCTCGCGGTCACCGCCGTGCGCTCGGCGAAGCTCTCGGCGCAGGTCGCCGAGGGGGTGGCGTTCTACCGCGCCCAGCAGGGGCAGCGCACGCTGCTCATCCGCGCCGACCTCGACCCGGGCCGCCACCACCCGGGCTACCCGGGCCGCCCCGGCCTCGGCGAGTTCCTGGCCGGCCGGCCCGGCATGCGGCTGCAGCCCATCGTGGTGCGCGACGCCCTGTCCGGGATGCTCGTGCTGCCCGCAGGGACGGCCCGCGACGACCCCTACTCGCTGTTCGCCCCGGACCGCTTCGTCGACGTCGTCGAGCAGGCCGGGCGACTGGCCGACCTGGTCGTCATCGACGCGCCGCCGGTGATCGAGGCGGCCGAGGCCCAGGTCATCTGCGCGTCCGCCGACCGCACGATCCTCGTGCTGGAGGAGGGCGTCACCAAGGGCACCGACGCCGTGGAGGCGCGCGAGCGACTGGAACGGGTGCACGTGCAGCTGCTCGGCGCCGTACTCGGTCGCTCCGCCGAAGGCACGTCGCTGCCGCGCCCCGCCGGTTCGCGGCCGTCGACCTCCGCCCGCCCGCCCGCCAACGGCACCCCGACCCAGGCCGTGCCGGCGGTCGCGCCCGACGAGGTCGATGCCCGTGCCTGAGGCCACCCCCGGCGCGCTCCTGCCGCGTCAACGACAGGGGCCGGTCAACGGCGCCCGCCCGCTCCCGGCACCGGCGCGCGACTGGGACGGGCCCGGCCCCGGGTTCGTCACCAGCCGCTACGACACCACCGGCCGTGGCGGTTCGGGCGTGCGCGTCACCAGCGTCGTCATGGTCGCGATCGTGCTGCTGGCCGCGGCCATCGTGGTCGTGCCGGGCACCGTCGGGCCGGGGCTCGGCATCGCCGCGGTCGGCGTCGGCACGGCCCTGGTGCTCGCCGGGCTCAACAGCCCCACGATCGCGATCGTCCTGCTGATCGTCACCCTGTTCCTGCGGCAGGGGCTGAGGGTCGAGGCACTGCCCGCCGAGCCCTACCTGTTCGCCTTCGCCGGCGTGCTCGGCGCGGCGGGGGTGGCCCTGTCGCGCCGGCGCAGCCAGGCCCCGCAGTTCGGCGCCGTCGAAGCCATGATGGCGATGTTCCTGCTGTGGTGCATCGGGTCGGCGGTGCTGCCGCACCCGTATCCCGCCAGCGAGGGCACCCCCGCGCACTACTTCATCCTGCTCGGCATCTTCGTGCCGTTCGTGCTCTACATCGTCGGCCGCGCAGTGATCGACAACGAGCGCACGATCCGGGTCGTGCTCTGGACCCTGCTCGGCGTCTGGTCCTACTCGGTGCTGCACAGCATCCTGCAGTTCCACGCCAAGCCGCTCGCCTGGCCCGCCACCTTCGCCACCTACGGGGCGGACGCCTCGTGGTCCAACCGGGCGCTGGGGGTGTTCGGCAACCCCGTGGAGAACGGGTTCGTGCTGGTGCTCGGCTTCGTGCTGGCGCTCTACGTGGCCCGCACGCCGATCACCCGGCCGATGCCGCGACTGGCCCTGTACGCGATGTCGTTCCTCTGCCTCTACGCGATCTACCTCACCCGCACCAGGGCGGTCTACGTGGTCTTCGCCCTCGCGCTGGTGGGCGCGGTGCTTCTCGTCCCGCGGGTCCGGGTGATCTGCCTCGCGCTGCTCGGCGGCGGCGTGGTGGGTGCGCTCGCGTTCGCCCCGGTGCTGCTCACCGACGACCGCAACGCCGGTGGGCTGCTCTCCTCCTACGAGATCCAGGACCGCCTCAACATGATCGCCACGGCGTTCTGGGCGATCGGGGAGAAGCCGATCGCGGGCTGGGGGATCGCCCGGTTCTCGTCGGTCAACACCTACCACCACCAGCAGTGGTCGCAGGACATCCCCTGGTTCCGCGGTTACGGCATCGAGGCGCACTTCATGGAGCTCGGCATCGCCACGGAGCTGGGCCTCATCGGGCTCGCGCTGTGGGTCCCGCTGCTCGTCCTCGTGTACCGCAGGCTGCGCCGCGCCGTGCGGGTCGCGCCGCGCGGGGCGGACCTGCTGGTCGGCCGGGAGCTGGTCGTGATGCTCGCGGCGTTCGCGTGCCTGTGGGTGCTCGTCGGTTTCACCGTCGACCTGCGGTTCCTGTCGTTCGGCAACGCGATGGCCTGGCTGCTGGCCGGCGTCGCCGTCGGCACCGCCGAGCGCCTCCCGCCCGCGGAGCCGGCGCTTCCCACCGCGGGCGGCCCGTCGTCGGACCTGGCCGAGGACGAGGAGCTGTACCTGCGCTGGGTGGCCGCGGAGCGATGACCGTCGAGGTGCGCAGCGAAGCGGAACGGCCGGTGCGTGAGCGGGAGCGGGAGCGGGAGCGACGTTCCGGGATCGTCGTCTGGGCGTCCACCAGCCTCGCGACGCCGGGGGGGATGACGACCTTCGTCGCGACGATGAGCGAGACGTCGCTGTGGGACACCTGGGATGTCGAGTTCGTCGAGACCCATCGTGCGGGCACGGGGACGGGCACGTGGCTGGGGGTCTTCCTCAGGGGGCTGCTCCGTTACGTCAGGTTGCTGCTCACCCGGCGGCTGGCCCTGGTGCACCTGCACTCGGGGAAGAGCGGCAGCTTCGCCCGCAAGTCGATCCTGCTGTGGCTGGCTCGCGCGGCCGACCTGCCGGTGGTGCTGCACATCCACGCGGGCATGTTCCGGGTGTTCTACGACCGCATGCCGCGCCCCCTGCGCTGGTACATCCGGCGAACCCTCGCCGAGGCGAGCACGGTCGTGGCGCTCGGCGAGGCATGGACCGAGCGGCTGCGCGAGATCGAGCCGAGTGCCCGGCTGGTCTCGGTGCCCAACGGCGTCCCGATCGTCGGCACCGGCGACCGCGCCGCCGAGGCCGACCCCGTGCACGTGGTCTTCCTCGGCCGGATGCATCCGGACAAGGGCACCTACGTGCTCCTCGATGCGTGGGCCCGGGTCGTCGCCGACGCCCCCACCGCGCGGCTCACCCTCGCGGGCAACGACCAGGTCGAGCGCACCCGCGCCACCGTCGCCCGGCTGGGCCTCGGGGACTCGGTCACCGTGCGCGAGTGGCTCTCTCCCCCCGAGGTGTGCGAGCTGCTCGCCGGCGCGCACGTGCTCACCCTGCCGTCGCGCAACGAGGGCCAGCCCATGTCGGTGCTGGAGGCGATGGCCCGCGGGATCTGCGTCGTCGCCACCTCGGTGGGCGGCATCCCCGATCTCGTCGAGGACGGCGAGTCTGCCCTGCTCGTCGCGCCCGATGACGTCGACGCGCTCACCAAGGCCCTCTGGACGGCCATCACGGATGCATCGACCCGCCACCGGCTCGGTGACGCCGCGCTCGCCCGTGCCCGGGCCGGGTTCGACGCGGAGGTCGTGGCGCGCCGGTTCGACGCGCTCTACCGCGAGCTGGGCGCCACGCCGGCGCGTCGCGACCCTCGCTAGGCTCGCCGGCGTGTTGCGGCGTCCGGTTCGGTCGGCAGGTCCTCTGCGGGTGTTGTTCGTGGTCCCCGACCTGACCGTCGGCGGTGCCGAGCGACACGTCGCCACGCTGCTGCCGGCGATGGACCGCGCCCGGTTCGCGCCGTCGGTGCTGTGCATCAACCAGCCCGGGCCGCTGTTCGCGGAGGTCGAGGCCGCCGGCATCCCGGCCCGGGCCCTGGACGAGACCAAGGACGATCCCCGCGGCCTGCTGCGCGGGCTGGTCCGCCTCGTGGCGCACCTGCGCCGCACCCGCCCCGACGTGGTGGTCATGCGCGGCGGCAACGCGGAGACGCTGGGCCGGGTCGCGGCGGTGCTGGCCCGGGTGCCGCGCACGGTGGTCTGGGTGCACAACTGCGGTGAGGTCGGGCCCCGCCCGCGCGCCCGCCGCCTGGCCGACCACCTGCTCGGGCGCGCCACCAGCGCGTACTACGGCCTGGCCCGCGGGCAGGTCCCGTACCTGGTCGACGACCTCGGATACGAGCGCGCGAAGATCCGGCTGGTGCACAACGGCGCCGACCCGTCGCGCTACCCGGTCGTGCCGGTCGAGGAGCGCTCCCGGGCGCTCGCGGCCGAGCTGGGTGTCGAGCCTGGCGACGCCGTCGTCGGGATCGTGGCCGTGCTGCGGCCGGAGAAGGACCACACCACCTTCCTGCGGGCGGCGCGGGTGGTGCTCGAGCAGGTGCCGCACGCCCGGTTCCTCGTTGTCGGGCGCGGCCGCTACCCCGAGGACATGGAGCGGGTGCGGGCGCAGGCCCGCGAGCTGGGCGTCGCCGAGCGGGTGGTCTTCACCGGTCGCCGCGCCGACGTCGCCGACGTCGTCGCGCTGATGGACGTGTTCTGCCTCACCTCCTACACCGTCGAGTGCTTCCCGATCTCGTTGCTGGAGGCGATGGCGGTGGGCCGCGCGGCGGTCTGCACGGCCGTCGGCGGCGTCCCGGACATGATCGACGAGGGGGTGACCGGCCACGTGGTGGCGCCGCGTGATCCGGCGGC
>JBQTJE010000116.1:0-4258 GCA_052387455.1 Pseudonocardia sp. | reverse complement strand
CGCGTTCCGGCAATCGGCGGAGGGGGTAGACGTCGATTAGCAGCAGCGCGAGCGGCAGGGGAAGCGCCGCGCCCTTGGAGAGGAGCGCCGCCGCGAACGACGTGCCGGAGGCGACCCTCGCCCCGCGGCGCGCCGCGGCCGGGCTGGCGCCATGCCCGGCCGGGCCCGGCGTCGAAGCCTCGGACCGGGGCGTCGAGGCGGCCCCGGATCGGGCCGCGGTCACCGCGGGCGGCACCCGCGGCACCCCCGGCACCCCCGGCGCGATCGGCGCGATCGGCGTGCCCGGCGCGATCGGCGTGCCCGGCGCAACCGGCCAATCGGCCGTCACCCCCGGCACGCCCCCCCGCACCGGGCCGCTGACCGGCGTCACCGTGCCGTGCCTCGGCGCGCCCGGCGCCGTCGACCGCGGTGTCGCGCTCGCCGGGCGCACCACCCTGGTCAACATGTGGGCGTCGTGGTGCGCGCCGTGTCGCGCCGAGCTGCCCGTGCTCGCCGCCTACGCCGCCCGGCCGGGCGCGGTCGCGGTCCTCGGCGTCGACGTGCGCGACGACCCCCGCGCGGCGCTGCGGTTGCTCGCCGAGCTGGGCGTCACGCTGCCGTCGGTCACCGACCCCGGCGGCGAGCTCAGCGCCGCGCTGGACGTCCCGCCCGCGCTGCCGCTGAGCTACCTCGTCCGCCCCGACGGCACCATCGCGCGGGTCGACCCGCCGACCCCGTTCCGCGACGCCGACGAGGTCGCGGCCGCCGTCGAGAGGCTCTCGTGACCGCCCCCCGCTGGCTCGCTCCGCTGCTCAGCGCCGTCGACGGGCTCGACGCCGCCGGCCTCACCCCGCACCGCATCCCCCCGCCCGCCGACGGGGGCGGGCGTGCGGCGTCGGTGCTCGTCCTGCTCGGCGAGGACTCCGCGCACGGCCCCGACGTGCTGCTCGTGGAGCGCTCCGGGACCCTGCGCGACCACCCCGGGCAGGTCGCGTTCCCCGGTGGGGCCGCCGATCCCGGCGACGCCGACGCCGTGGCCACCGCGCTGCGCGAGGCGCAGGAGGAGACCGGCCTCGACCCGGCGGGCGTCACGCCCCTGACCCTGCTGCCCGACCTCTACATCCCGCCGTCGGACTTCGTCGTCACGCCGGTGCTCGCGCACTGGCACCGCCCGCGCGCGGTGCACGCCGTCGATCCCGCCGAGACCGCCGCGGTCGTGCGCGTCCCGATCGCCGACCTCGCCGATCCGGCCAACCGGATGGAGGTCGCGCACCCGTCCGGCTACCACGGCCCGGCGTTCGTCGTGGCGGGCCTGCTCGTGTGGGGGTTCACGGGGGGCCTATTGTCCGCGCTGTTGCGACTCGGCGGCTGGGAACGGGCGTGGGACGGCACCCGGGTACGTGACCTGGACGAGGCGTGGTCCGCGGCGCGCGCCGGAGGCGACCATCGTGCAAGACCGGCAGGAGGTCGCTGGCCCGTGAGCAGGTCCGCCGGGGAATCGGCATGAGCTGGGTCGACGTCATCGTCGTGGCCCTCGCCGTCGTGGCGGGGGTGTCGGGGTGGCGCCACGGCATGGCGGTGGCGCTGCTGTCGTTCGTCGGCGTGCTGGGCGGGGCGATCCTCGGTGTGCGGCTCGCGCCGCTGCTGGCCGCCAACTTCGAGGCCCCGGCCACGCGGATCATCGTCAGCATCGTCATCGTCGTGCTGCTCGTGGCGCTCGGCGAGACCACCGGGGTGTATCTCGGGCGCAACATCCGCGACCGGATCAGCGGCGAGACCAGCCTGGCCGTCGACTCCACCCTCGGCTCGATCCTGCAGGCGATCACCGTGGTGGTCGCGGCGTGGCTTGTGGCGCTGCCGCTGGCCTCGGCGAGCGTGCCCGGGGTAGCGGCCGGGGTGAAGGGCTCGGAGGTCCTCAAGGCCGTCGACTCGGTGATGCCCGCGGGCGCCCGCGCCCTGCCCCGCGAGCTGCGCGAGCTGCTCGACAACTCCGGGTTCCCCAACGTGCTCGACCCGTTCACCGAGACCCCGATCGCCGCGGTCGGGGCGCCCGACGCCGCGCTCGCGGACAGCGCCGTCGTCGCCGAGGTGCGCGACAGCATCCTCAAGGTCCGCGGCCGCGCCCCGTCCTGCTCGCGGCAGCTCGAAGGCACCGGTTTCGTGATCGCTCCGCAGCTCGTGATGACCAACGCGCACGTCGTCGCGGGCACCTCGGAGACCAGCGTGGAGGTGCGCCGGGGACGCGGCATCCGCACCCTGGACGCGACGGTGGTCGTCTACGACCCGAACGTCGACGTCGCGGTGCTGCGGGTGCCCGACCTGGAGGCCGCATCGCTGCCGTTCGACCCCGCGGCCGCTGAGGTGGGCGCCGACGCGATCGTCATCGGCTACCCGCTCGACGGCCCGTACCGCGCCGCCCCGGCGAAGGTCCGCCAGCGCATCCAGCTCAACGGGCCCAACATCTACGACACCGGCGCCGTCTCCCGCGACGTCTACACCGTGCGCGCCAAGGTGCAGTCCGGCAACTCCGGCGGCCCGATGATCGACCCGCAGGGCGAGGTGGTCGGCGTCGTCTTCGGCGCCGCCCTCGACGACCAGGAGACCGGGTTCGTGCTCACCGCCGAGCAGGTCCAGCCCGCCTTCGACGCCGCCCGCGACCGCACCCGCGGCGTCGACACCGGCGAGTGCGCGTCCTGACGATCAGACGTCGCGGGTGATCGTCTCGTCGCGCCCGGGCCCGACGCCGATCGCCGAGACCGGGGCTCCGGTGAGCTCCTCGACGCGGCGCACGTAGTCCTGCGCGGCGGCGGGCAGCTCCTCGAAGGTGCGGCAGCCGGAGACGTCCTCGAACCAGCCCGGCAACTCCTCGTACACGGGCACGGCGTGGTGCACGTCGGTCTGGGTCATCGGCATGTCGTCGACGCGCCGGCCGTCGATCTCGTAGCCGACGCACACCGGCACCGTCTCCAGCCCGGACAGCACGTCGAGCTTGGTGAGGAAGAAGTCGGTGATGCCGTTGACCCGCACGGCGTAGCGCCCGATGACGGCGTCGAACCAGCCGCAGCGCCGCGGCCGGCCGGTGGTCACGCCGACCTCGCCGCCGGTCTTGCGCAGGTACTCCCCGGCGGCGTCGAACAGCTCCGTCGGGAACGGGCCGGAGCCGACCCGGGTGGTGTACGCCTTCAGGATCCCGATCACGCGCGTGATCCGGGTCGGCCCGATCCCCGAGCCCACCGCCGCGCCGCCCGCCGTCGGATTCGAGCTGGTCACGAACGGATACGTGCCGTGGTCGACGTCGAGCAGGGTGCCCTGCGACCCCTCCAGCAGCACCGTCTCGCCGCGCTCCAGGGCCTCGTTGAGCAGCAGCCGGGTGTCGGTGATGCGATCGGCGAAGCGGCGGCCGTGCTCGAGCACCGTGTCAACCACCTCGTCGACGTCCAGCGCGCGCCGGTTGTACACCTTCACCAGCACCTGGTTCTTGAACTCCAGTGCCGCCTCCACCTTCTGGTGCAGGATCTTCTCGTCGAGCACGTCGGCGATGCGCACCCCGATGCGGGCGACCTTGTCCTGGTAGGCGGGCCCGATGCCGCGCCCGGTGGTGCCGATCTTGGCCTTGCCGAGGTAGCGCTCGGTGACCTTGTCCATCACGATGTGGTACGGCATGATCATGTGCGCGTCCGCGGAGATCATCAGCCGGGACGTGTCGACACCGCGCTCGTCCAGGCCCGCCAGCTCGTGCAGCAGCACCCCCGGGTCGACCACCACGCCGTTGCCGATCACGTTCGTGACCCCCGGGGTGAGGATCCCGGACGGGATGAGGTGCAGCGCGAAGTTCTCCCCCGTCGGCAGCACCACGGTGTGACCGGCGTTGTTGCCGCCCTGGTAGCGCACGACCCACTGCACCCGCCCGCCGAGCAGGTCCGTGGCCTTGCCCTTGCCCTCGTCGCCCCACTGGGCGCCGATCAGCACGATCGCGGGCATGTGAGAGTCTCCGAATCTCCGGGCGGGGAACTGACGCCGGATCGTGGACGCGGCCCGACCCCGGCCGGTGTTCCTCGGGGTCGGTGGGGGTTCGGTGGGGGCACTGGCCCGCCGAGGAGAGGGTAGCCGAGAAGTGCGCGCGGACGCGGTGCTGCTGAGCTGCTCCGCCACGCCCCCGCCCGCCCCCCCGCCAGGTGCCCCACCCCCGTCCCCCCGCCCCCCGTCCCCCCGCCGCCCCACATGGCAGCAAAGCCACTTTCACGCCATCTGGTGGCGTGAAAGTGGCTTTGCTGCCACC
>JBQTJE010000115.1:0-17969 GCA_052387455.1 Pseudonocardia sp. | reverse complement strand
GGGAGATCTCCTCCCGATCGGCCTCAGTCAACATCGTGCGCTGCGCGCCCACCCGGTGCTCCTCGTCGGCTCCATGTCACCGACGATCTACACCAAGATCAATTGCTTCCACCGGTTGGGATCAAGCAGCCGAGAACAGCATAGCGGCAACCATCAGTAACGCAAGAGTGATCATCATTGGGACTTTGCCAGCTCGGCTCACGGAATCCTCCGGTTCTCGGGCAGTCGCTTTTCGACCACCTCGATGAACCGTAGAGAAGGCCAGAATCAACAGGTTCAGAACGAACTCGCTTCACTCTATCGAGTGAGTCTGGCTACGCGGCCATGGTCTCAGGTGGCGTCGTCGTGACGCGCTGACTCGGCCACTGCTCGCGCGGGTGACGAACGCTCAGCAGCTTCCAGATAGGATGGAGCCACATCGATTGCCGACGGTGTCGTGTCGATCGGGGACGGCTCATCCGGATCCCAGGAGTCGACCCCCGCGGCGGCCCGCTGGCGGGCCCGCCGGCGGTCGTTGATCCGCACGACCTGAAGCGCGAACTCGAAGAGGACCACTAGGGCAACCGAGAGCGCCAGCATCGAGAAAGGGTCGCCACCTGGTGTGGCAATCGCCGCGAAGACGAACAGGCCGAAGATCAGACCGCGCCGGGCCTTGCGCAGCATCTCATAGCTGATCACGCCGGCGAGGTTGAGCATGACAGTGAGCAGAGGAAGCTCGAAGCTCACCCCGAAGATCAGCAGCAGCGCGATGATGAGGCCGAAATAGCTCTCCCCGGTGAGCAGTGTCAGCTGCACGCCCGAACCGATCGTAAGTAGGAAGTTCAGGCCCTGCGTGACAACGAGATAGGCAAGCACGGCGCCGCTGACGAACAACACGCTTGCGATGGAGACGAACACCATGGCGTAGCGCCGTTCACGGGAGTAGAGACCCGGAGCCACGAAGGCCCAGAGCTGATAGAGCCAGATCGGCGATGCAAGCACGACACCAGCGGTGATTCCAACCCGAACCCGGAGGTTGAACTGATCGAACACTCCGGTCGCCGCGAGGATGCAGGTACCGTCCGTGCTCAGGCTCGGTCGGGCAGCCTCGGTGACTGCGCAGTACGGGCCGATCAAGAGGTCGCCCAGGCTCGGCCAGCCGAAAAAGTCCACCTCGTACCACACGAAACCGATGCCAGACGTCACGAAGACCGCCACGAGCGCTATGCCAAGTCGGTTGCGTAGCTCGTACAGGTGCTCGACGAGCGTCATCGTACCGTCATCGCTGCGCCGACGTCCGGTGCGCCGACGACCGAACGTAAACCTGGTCACCGCTGCAAGCTAGGAAGATCGCTCGGGGGCGTTCGGTCTGCTAGCAAGATCTCTTTCGGCATCTGACGGAGCGGCCGGCTGTGTCGGCGGCAGTGCAGCCGCTTCCGGTTTGGCTGTCGACGTGGTCTGGTCGTCGGCCTTCATGCCCTTCATCTCACCCTTGAAGACGCGCGCTGACTGCCCTATCGAGCGGGCCATGTCCGGGAGCTTCTTGGCGCCAAACAGCAGCAGCAGAACCCCGATCAGTACGAGGAACTCCCATCCATGGACAGGCATGGTCGACGTCCTCTCGCAGGCAGCACGGCGAGATTGACTGTACACGCGTCGCTACCCGGCCGGATCCTCCCCACCACAGGCCAGTGAGTCATCGCCGCGTGCCGGGTGCCCGATGCCTAGGCGCCGCCGCCGCGCTGAGTCATCCATGCCGTGTCGCAGGCCGCCGACGGCCCGGCCGAACCTCCGGACCGGGGTCGTGACCAGCGCGACGAGGACGCCGAGCGCGCCCACACCGCCGGCCAGTGCCGCCGCGACCACGACCATTACCGCGTCCATCAGTGGCCCGCCTCCTCGTGTCCGGCTCCCCCGGGCCTGGCCCCGCCGGCGAGCGCCGCCTGCGCCCGCTCGCGCACCGCGCGGGCCAGCTCGACGGGCTCCAGCACCGTCGCCCCGCCACCCAGCCCCAGAACCAGCCGCACCAGCCAGGCGGGATCGGCGAAGCGCAGCAGCACCCGCGCCCGGCCGCCGGCGCCCAGCTCGACCACCTCATCCACCGGGTAGTACTCGGCCACCCAACGGGCCTCCGATTCCAGCAGTAGCACGGCGCTGCGGTGCTCGGGCGACGGGCGGAACAGGCCCGCGGACACGTCGGTCTGCTCGACGTCCGGCGGCGGCGCGGCGGGTTCGTCGAGCACGTCGACGGCGTCGACCCGGTCCAGCCGGAACAGCCGTACCGCCTCGGCGCGCCGGCACCACGCCTCCAGGTAGCCGCGGCCTTCCACGAGCAGCAACCGCATCGGGTCGACCACGCGGCGGCTCACCACGTCACGGCCTGCGGTGTAGTAGACGATCCGCAGCGCGGCGCCCGCGTCCAGCGCCGCGCGGACGGTGCTGGTCGTGGCCTCCTCCTGACGGGTGAGTTGCACCGCGAGCCCGTCGCGCCCGGCGTCCCCGACCGCACGCTCGATCTTCGCCGTCGCCCGGCGCACGGCGTCGGTGTCGACCATTCCGGGCACGTCGCCGAGCGTACGCAGGGCGACGAGCAGCGCGGAGGCCTCGGCGGTGGTGAGCCGCAACGGGCGGCGCATCCCGGCGTCCTCGGTGACGGTGACGGTGTCGCCCGCGAACGACAGGTCGACGAGGTCACCCGGGCCGTAGCCGGGCAGCCCGCACATCCACAGCAGCTCCAGGTCGCGGCGCAGCTGCTTCTCCGTGGTGCCGAAGTCGGCCGCGGCCTCGGCGACCGCGATCCCCGGGCGGGCGAGCAGGTAGGGCACCAACGACAGCAGCCGCGGCAGTCGTTCGGTCACCCCTGGGCTCATCGGGGCCGCTCGGTCCCGACGAGGGCGTCCTCGACGGCGGTCTCGTGCGCAGCGGACACGCCCGCCCAGTTGGCCCGCACGGCGTCGGCCAGCACCGGCGGGTGCAGGACCGCGACGTCCGGGCCGTGCCCGGCGAGCCACCGGGCGACGATGCGGACCTCACGCATGTCCATCTCCAGCTCGTCGCCCGGCCGCCCGCGGTGGGCCCGCGGTCCCACGACCGTGCCCAGCCTGCGCAGCCCGAGCGCGTGCCCGGCCGCGACCCACACCCGGGCCTTGCCGATCACCGGGGCCGGCTCGAACCCCCGCCGGACGTGGGCGAGCAGGTCGATCCCCGGCGGCGGCACCGCGGCGCCCGCCGGGCCGATCGCCGTGACCGGCTCGCTGATGCGTGACAGCCGGAAGCACCGGACGTCGGCGCGGTCGCGGTCGTGGCCCACCAGATACCAGCGCCCGCGCCACGACACCACACCCCACGGCTCCACGGTCCGTCGCCGGGGCTCGCCGGGGTCGCCGCTGCGGCGGTGCCCGAACGTGACGGTCCGCCCCGACTGCACGGCGGCCAGCAGCGGGCCGAAGGCCGGGTCGACCGCGCGGACCCGCGGCTGCACCCGGGCCCCCGCGTCCTCGTCGACCTCAACCCCGGCGGCGCGCAGCTTGACCAGCGCGCCCCGGGCGGCCCCGGCGAGCTGCGGGGACTCCCACAACCGTGCCGCCAGCGCCACCGCCGCGGCCTCGTCGGGCTCCAGGTCGATCTCGCCCAGCTCGTAGTCCTGCCGCGCGATCCGGTAGCCGTCGGTGGCGTCGAAGCTGGACCGCCGTCCGGTCTCCAGCGGAACGCCCAGCTCGCGCAGCTCGTTCTTGTCGCGCTCGAACATCCGGAAGAACGCCTCGTCGCCCGCCGCGTCGGCGTAGCCGGGCACGATCTGGCGGATCCGCTCGGCGGGCAGGAACTGGCGGGTGGACAGCAGGCAGAGCACCAGGTTCACCAGACGCTCGGCCCGTGCGGAGGACACGTCGGGCATCGTACGGCCGGTGCCGGGCGTGGCGCGGCGAACCGGTCCGTGTCCGTCTCAGATCGCGACGGTCCCGGTCTTGACGCGAGGGCGGCAGGCACCCAGGGTCGGCCTGCGACGGCCGCACCACCAGGCCGCCGCCCACGAGGACCGCATGTCAGCACGGAGGCGAAGGCCCATGACCCAGCCCGCGGGGACCGAGAAGTACAACCCCTGGACCGTCGTCAACCTGGTGTTCAACCACCTCGCCTCCCAAGGCCTGCACCCCGTGCTCGGCGAGGCGGGCGACCCGTCGGTCGCGGCTGTCGCGCTGCTGCGCTCGATGGGGATCGAGCCGGGCCAGGACGGCGACGGGCCCGCCGCCACCCTCGCCCGCGACGAGACGGACCGGCTGCGGGCCGAGATGATCGCGAACCTCGAACAGCAGCTGTAGAAGTAGCTACAGCGAGGCGATGAGTCGGTCGACGCGCTCGTCGACCGACCGGAACGGGTCCTTGCACAGGACTGTGCGCTGGGCCTGGTCGTTGAGTTTGAGGTGCACCCAGTCGACGGTGAAGTCGCGCCCGGCGGCCTGCGCGGCGGCGATGAAGTCGCCGCGGAGCTTCGCCCGGGTGGTCTGCGGCGGGGTGTCCTTCGCGGCCTCGATCTCACCGTCGTCGGTGACCCGGTCGACCATGCCCTTGCGCTGGAGCAGGTCGAACAGTCCGCGGCCACGCCGGATGTCGTGGTAGGCCAGGTCGAGCTGGGCGACCCGCGAGCTGGCGAGGTCGAGGTCGTTGCGCAGGCGGTAGCGCTCGATCAGCCGGTGCTTGATCGCCCAGTCGATCTCCCGGTCGATCATCGAGAGGTTCTGCTGCTCCACCGCGTCGAGCGTGCGACCCCACAGCGCCACCACGCGGGCCAGCGTCGGGTCCTCGGTGCCGCGCTGGGCGACGTGCTCGACGGCGCGCGTGTAGTACTCGCGCTGGATGTCCAGCGCGCTGGCCTCGCGCCCGCCGGCCAACCGCACGGTGCGCCTGCCGGTGAGATCGTGGCTGATCTCGCGGATGGCCCGGATGGGGTTGTCGAGGGTGAAGTCACGGAACTGGACACCCGCCTCGATCATCTCCAGCACCAGCGTCGCCGAGCCCACCTTGAGCAGGGTGGTGACCTCGGACATGTTCGAGTCGCCGACGATCACGTGCAGCCGGCGGTAGCGCTCGGCGTCCGCGTGCGGCTCATCGCGGGTGTTGATGATCGGCCGGGAACGCGTGGTGGCCGACGACACGCCCTCCCAGATGTGCTCGGCGCGCTGGGACAGGCAGTACACGGCCCCGCGCGGGGTCTGCAGGACCTTGCCCGCCCCGCAGATGAGCTGGCGCGTGACGAGGAAGGGCAGCAGCACGTCGGCGATCCGCGAGAACTCCCCTGCCCGGGCGACCAGGTAGTTCTCGTGGCAGCCGTAGGAGTTGCCCGCCGAGTCGGTGTTGTTCTTGAACAGGTAGATGTCGCCGCCGATGCCCTCGTCGACCAGCCGCCGCTCGGCGTCGACCAGGAGGTCCTCCAGGATCCGCTCCCCCGCCTTGTCGTGGGCGACGAGCTGGGCCAGCGAGTCGCACTCGGCAGTGGCGTACTCGGGGTGGCTGCCGACGTCGAGGTAGAGCCGCGCGCCGTTGCGGAGGAAGACGTTCGACGACCGGCCTCAGGACACGACCCGGCGGAACAGGTAGCGCGCCACCTCGTCCGGGGACAGCCGCCGCTGGCCGTGGAAGGTGCAGGTGACACCGAACTCTGTCTCGACCCCGTAGATCCGCCGCTGCATCCCGCCAGCGTAGGCGGAACCGGCGGGTTCCCGACACGTCCGGACGCGCGTCGCCGCCTATCGGCACCGTAGGGTTCGTCGGGTGATCTCCTGGCTCCGGCGGCGCTTCTATCAGGTCAGCGACACCGACCGCGCCATCTCGCACGCGATCTCGCGGCTCTCGCCGAGCCGGCTGGACGTCGCGATGAAGACCGTCTCGACGGCCGCCGACCACAGCGTGCTGTGGTTCGCGATCGCCGGGGCGCTGGCCGCGCGCCGCGGGGCGAGCCGCAAGGCGGCGCTGCGCGGGCTGGTCGCGATCGCGGGGGCGCGCATCACCGCGAACGCCCTTTTGAAGCCGATGCTGCCCCGGCGCCGGCCCGCGGCCTCGGAGCTGCGCGCCTACCAGACGCTGGCCAACCCGCCGACGTCGTCGTCGTTCCCGTCGGGTCACGCCGCGTCGGCGGCGGCGTTCGCGACGGCGGTCGCGCTGGAGAGCCCCCGGCTGGGCGCAGCGGTGGCTCCGCTCGCCGCCGCGGTCGCGTACTCCCGGGTGCACGTGGGGGTGCACTGGGCCTCCGACGTGGCCGCGGGCGTGGCCGTCGGCACGGGGGTCGCTGCGGCAACGAGACGCTGGTGGCCGGTTCGGCGTTCCGACGAGGCGGTCGCCCGGCCGATCGACACGGTCCCGGTGCTGCCCGCCGGCGAGGGCCTGGTGCTGGTGTCCAACCAGCGGTCGGGCGATCCGCTCTACGACCCGGCCGAGGACCTCGCCACGGCGCTGCCGGCAGCCGTCGTCCGGCGCGCCGAGGCCGGATCCGACCGCGCCGCGCAGATCGACGCCGCCGTGGCCGCCCGCAACGGCACCGTGCGGGCGCTGGGCGTCGCCGGTGGCGACGGCACCGTGGCCGCCGGGGCGGAGGTGGCCAACCGATACGGCCTGCCGCTGGTCGTCGTGCCGACCGGGACGCTCAACCACTTCGCCCGCGACGTCGGGGTGTACGACCTCCAGGAGGCCGTCGACGCCACCCAGGCCGGCGAGGCGGTTGCGGTCGACCTGGCCCTGGTCGACGTCCATCCCGGGCTCGGTGGCGACCCGGAGACGGCGGCCGTGGTCCGGGTCCGATGCTTCATCAACACCGCGAGCCTGGGCTCGTACCCCGACCTCGTCCGGCTGCGCGAGCGGTGGCAGCCCCGCTGGGGCAAGTGGCCCGCGTTCGTGGGCGCGCTGATCGTCACGCTGCGCGATGCCGAGCCCGTCGAGATCAAGATCGAGGGCGAGTGGCACTCGGTGTGGTTGCTGTTCGTCGGCAACGGGCCCTACCATCCGCGCGGCATGGTGCCGGCGTGGCGCCCGACCCTGGACTCCGGCCTGCTCGACGTGCGCTGGCTGCGGGCCGACCTCCGGTTCTCCCGGCTGCGCGCGATCGGCGCCCTCGCCTTCGGCGCGCTGGGCGGCAGCCGCGTGTACCGGCAGCTGGAGGTCGCGGAGCTGGACGTAGAGCTGGCCCGGCCCGGCACCCTGGCCTGTGACGGCGAGGTCGTCGAGAGCGCGGGCCGGTTCACTTTCCGGGTGGCGCCGCGACCGATCCCGGTCTACCGGCGCGACGAGCGCCGCTGGACCGGGCGCGACCGGCCGTTCGTGGGCTGATCACCGGCGGCTAGCTGCCAGCTGCTGCCGTCTGTGATAGCCGCCGGGTCCTCAGGATCCGCCAGATTCCGAGGACCAGCCCGGCCAGGCCGGACAGGACGATGCCGAACTCGCCCGCGAGGTGCTGCGGCACGAGCCCGGCCAGCGGCTCGGCGGCGATCTGCACGCCGACGAACACCGCGAGGCACACGACCGGAGCCAGCACGACAGCCGCGACCACCATTCCCCGGTTGCGTCCGGCCGCCAGCCGCATCCCCAGCCCGGTCGACGCGATGAGCAGCAGGGCGAGGCCTACGAAGAACAACGCGTCGTCGACGCCGCCCGCGTCAGCCCGCGCGGCGATGACGGCGACCTTCGCCAACCATGCCAATCCTCCGGCCACCGCGAGCACAGCGCTGATCGTGATCCATCGATGCGTCGTCATGGACGCAGTACAGGCGCGCGGCCGTACTGGCCGGAAGTGACGCCGGTACTCCGTGGCCAGGACTTCGGTCCGGTGACAGCGCGGGGCGCAGCCGTCATCATCCGGGGGTGGGACGCGCCGTCCCGCTCGCCGTCGCGAACTGGCGCGTCCTCGCGCCCGGACGGAGTGTACGTGGTCAACGCCGTGGTGGGGGCCGCGGTCCCGTTCGTCGGCGCGTTCGTGCTGGCCCGACGCCCGGGACATCGGGTCGGCTGGGTGCTGCTGTCCACCGCGGGCCTCGGCCTGTCGTTCCTGGCGTTGTCGTGGAGCACGTACACCGCGCCCGCCGGCCTCGCCGGGGCCGCGTGGGCGGGTTGGCTCGGCGGCTGGACCTGGGTGCCGTTCCTCGCGATGGTGACGCTGCTGCCGCTGTGGTTCCCCACCGGCCGGCCGCCGTCCCCGGCGTGGCTGCCGGTGCAATGGTGGGTCGCCGGACTGCTGGTGGCCATCGTGGCGCTCGCAATGATCGAGCCCCGCGTCGGCCTCGGTGTCGTCGACAATCCACTCCTCGCCGGCCCCTCGTGGACGCGCCAGGCGGGCGGCGCGCTGACGGCCGTCGCCGTGTTCACCGGCCTCCTGCTGTGCTTGCCGAGTGCCGCCTTCCGGTACCGGCGGGCCGGCGCGGACGAGCGCCGGCAGCAAAAGTGGTTCCTGCTGGCCGCCGTCGTTCTGGCGGGATGCCTGCTCCTGCCCGTCGCACAACCCGCCGGGGACGTCCTCGTCGGTCTCGGGATGGTCCTGATGGCACTGGCGATCGCCGTTGCCATCGTGCGGCACCGCCTCTACGACGTCGACCTCCTGATCAACCGCGCCCTGGTGTACGCCCTGCTCACGGCGCTCTGCGGCGGCCTGTACGTCGGCGTCGTCGCCGGGGCCGGCCTGGTGCTGCCCGCCGGGGCGTTCCTGCTGGGCACCGCGGCCGTTGCCGTGGCGTTCGCCCCGCTGCGCGATCGGCTGCAGCGCGCCGCAGACCGGCTGCTCTACGGCGACCGCCGCGACCCGTACCGGGCACTCACCGCGCTGGCGCGCAAGCTGGAGGCCAACCTTGCACCGCAACGGGTGCTGGTGGTCGCGCTGGACGAGGTGCTGTCAGCGCTTCGCGTGCCGTTCGCCGCGGTGGTCGTGGACGGCGAGCAGCTGGCGGCGGCCGGACGTCCGACCGCCGATGCGCGCGACGTCACCGCGACCCCGCTGGTCCACCGGGGTGCGCATCTCGGCGAGCTGCGCGTGGCCGCGCGCCGGGCGGGCGAGACGTTGGGCGCACGGGACCGGGTCCTGCTCGCCGACCTCGCCCGCCCGCTCGGTGCCGCCGTGCACACCGTAGCCCTGACCGCGGAGCTGCAACGCTCGCGTGAGCGGCTGGTCTCGGCGCGCGAGGAGGAGCGTCACCGCCTGCACCGCGACCTGCACGACGGCCTGGGGCCGACGCTCGCCGCCCTGGTCTTCGGGCTCGGCGGGGTGCGGCACGCGGCGCACCGCGGCGAGGACGTCGACGGGCCGGTCGAAGCACTCACGGCCGAGGTGCAGGCCGCGATCGCGGAGGTGCGACGGGTGGTCTACGAACTGCGCCCGCCCGCGCTGGACGAGCTCGGGCTCGCCGGCGCCCTCGACCGCCAGGTGCAGTCGATCCGCTGCGCGCCCGGCGCCCCGGCCGTGCGGCTCGACGTGTCCGGGCCGACGGACGAGCTACCCGCCGCGGTCGAGGTGGCCGTGTACCCCATCGTGACCGAGGCGCTCACGAACGTCGTCCGGCACGCGAACGCGTCGACCTGCCGGGTCCATGTGGCGCTCGACGGCAGGCTGAACGTCGAGGTCGTCGACGACGGGAGCGGCCTGCCCGACCCCGTGTCCTGCGGCGCCGGGCTCCGGTCGCTGCGCGAGCGGGCCGCCGAGCTCGGCGGAACCTGCTCGATCGCGCGCGGGCCGGTGGGCGGGACAGTCGTGCGCGCCGAGTTGCCGGTGACCCGTGGCTGACGCGGTTCTGCGGGTGATCCTGGCCGACGACCACCCGGTCTTCCGGGCGGGCCTGCGCGGCGTGCTCGACCGCATGACCGACGCGACCGTCGTCGCCGAGGCCGGTGACGGTGCCGACGTGGTGCGCTTGACCACGGAGCACCGGCCCGACGTGGTGCTGATGGACCTGCACATGCCCGGCCTCGGCGGGGTCGAGGCGACCCGGCGGATCACCGCGGCACACCCGGACGTCGCGGTCGTCGTGCTCACGATGTTGGAGGACGACGGCTCGGTCCTCGCGGCCTTGCGTGCCGGCGCGCGTGGCTACCTGCTCAAGGGCGCCGACGAGGCCGAGATCGCTGCCTCGCTGCGAATCGTCGCGGCCGGCGGGATCGCGCTCGGACCGCTCGTCGGAGGACGCATGGTAGAGGTACTCACCGGTGATCTCACGGCGCCGGCTGCGCCCTTCCCGGAGCTGACCGAGCGCGAGCGCGACGTGCTGCGGTTGCTCGCCCGCGGGCGCTCCAACCCCGCCATCGCCGCCGAGCTGCACCTCGGCCGACAGACCGTCCGCAACTACGTCTCGTCGATCTTCGCCAAGCTCGACGTCGCCGACCGCGGCGAGGCAATCGTGCGGGCGCGGGACGCGGGTCTGCGGTAGGCAGGGAGCATGCGTGTTCTCGGCCTGGACCACCTCGTGCTCGTCAGCCCCGATCCGGAACGGCTCATCGCCTGGTACGTCGACGTGCTCGGGCTCGGCACCGAGCGCCTGGAGCGGTGGCGGCGCGGTGAGGTGCCGTTCGCGTCGCTGCGGGTGGACGCCACCACGATCCTCGACGTGCAGCGCGGCGATCGGTCCGGCGTGAACGTCGACCACCTCGCGCTGGTGGTGGACGCGGACCTGACCGCGCTCGCCGAGGCCCACGGCGTGCCTGGCCCGAGGAGCCTGTTCGGGGCGCGGGGCCAGGGGCAGGGGATCTACCTTCGCGATCCGGACGGCAACGGGGTGGAGCTGCGCACCTACGCCTGAGCCGTCCGAGCGAGCTCGGCGCGCACCCGCATCAGGGCGAAGCCCAGGAGGTTGTGGCCCGGCCAGCGGCTCGGCGCGCCGGCATCGGGATGGTCGGCAGCCAGGCCGATCCCCCAGATCGCGTCCACCGGGCTGGCCTCGACGAGCACGTCCTCGCCGGTGCCGAGCAGGTACGTGCCCAGCGCGGGGTCCGAGCCGAACTTGCCCCGGTTGCCATCCACGACGACCGCGAACCGGTGCTCCGCCCACGCCGCGCCGTCGAAGCCGGCCACCGTCCGTCCGACGGCCTTCGCCACGGCCGGATCGGGGTCGGCGAGCACGTCCCGCGCCGCCCGCGCGTCGCCGAACAACACGGCCTTGCGCCACATCATGTAGTGCTCGGCGGTGGCGAACCGCCGGCCCTTGCGCTCGAACGGCGCGGGCCACCACTGGCTCAGGCAGCCGGGCCCGAGCCGCCCGTCCGGCTCCGCGTGCGGGCCCCAGAAGAACTGCAACGGCGGCAGCGTCCCGGCCCGCTCGGCGCCGCGCAGAGCGTCGAGCGTCATGGTGCGCGCACCTCCGCGGTCGACCCCGCGGCCTTCGCGAGCCGGAAATCCAGCGTCATCCTCCGGACCGGCGCCGGGTTGCCGCCGCAGGCCGTCGAGCCCCTGGATGGCTGCCACTCCATCGAAGCTGGCATGCCCGGTGGTGCGTCGAGACCGTTCATACCGCCTCGACGGCGATGTGGTGGTAGGGCGCGCTCAGCCGGTGCAGGTCCTGCTCGTCGCCGGTCAGGATCACCCCTCCGCCGGCCTCCACCGCGAGCGCGACCACGTGCGCGTCGACGAGGAGCGCGGAGCCCGCGTCCGCAGCCGCGAGTACGCCGCCGACGATGCGGGCGAGACGCCGGTCGGTGTCGCGCGTGGTGAGCGACTCGCGCTCGCGCGCCAGGCAGGAGTCGACGAGCTGGTTGCGACCGCGCCCTCGGTACAGCTCAGCGAGCACGACACATGGCACGAGCGCCCGCCGGTCGAGCTCACGCGCATTGCGCAGGTAGCGGCGCACCTTCTGCTTTCGAATGGAGGCAGGGCCTGCGAGCGCGTTGAAGGCCTCCGCGTCAAGCGCCAGGATCACGCGGCGCCGCCGAGGAGTCGCCGGATTCGGGCGTCCTCCTCGGGATCGTCCGGCAGCGGACCGTCTTCGCGGTCGAGCTTGTCGAGCAGGGCGTCCAGCCGTTCGCCGTGCTGCCGACGTTCGACCAGCTCCCAGCCCGCGCCGTTGAGCTGCGCCGAGACGTTCCCCGCCTGCTCCAGCTCACGAACCAGGTCCTCGTCGATCGTGATCGTGATCTTTCGCTTGCCGGCCATATGAAGACCTTACCAGAGTATGTTCAGGCCGAACCGCTGCCGTACGGCCGGGTGAGGACCTCGAGGTTGTGCCCTTCCGGCGAGTCGAAGTACATGCCGCGACCCCCGTCGTGGGTGTTGAACCCGCCCTCCCGATGACCAGGGTCGGCGTAGGTGGCGATCCCGCGCTCGCGCAGCCGCGCGGCGACGGCCGTGAACTCGTCCTCGCCGATCAGGAAGGCGAAGTGCTGCGGCGACCTCGTCGGCGTTCATGAAGTCCAGGCTCACGCCATTGGACGTGGTGACGACGACGAACGGGCCGAACGTCGCGGGCACAGGCAACCCGAAGATCTCGGCGAGGAACTCGGCTCCGGCCTGCTTGTCGTGGGTGGCGATGATGGTGTGGTTCAGGTCGATGGCCATGACCTCACCCTGCAACCTGCACCCCGGTTCAGGTCAAGGCGTTTCGTCCTCGCCCGGCGCCGGCTCGTCGGGCTCGCCCCGGTTCTCGGCCGGCAGCAGCGCACCCAGCGCGCCGCCGGTGATCCGCCGGAACGCCCGGCGCGGCCGCGACCGCTCCAACACCGCGACCTCCAGCGCGCCCACCCCGAGCACCTTCGCGGCCTGGGTGCCGCCGTTGGCACTCGACGCACCCGTGCCCGTCGGCGCGGCGGAGGCCTGCAGCCCCCGCACGGCGACGCCGACGGCGGTGGTGAGGTCGAGCCCTTCCTCGTACGTGTCCTTGAGCTTGGTGCTGATCGGCTCGGTGGTGCCGCCCATCACGACGAACTGCGGCTCGTCGCTGATCGAGCCGTCGTAGGTGATGCGGTAGAGCTGGTCGCCCCCGGCTTCCGCACCGACCTCGGCGACGCACAGCTCCACCTCCAGGGGCTTCTGCTGCTCGATGAACGCCGTGCCCAGCGCCTGCGCGTACGCGTTGGCCAGCATCCGGCCGCTGACGTCGCGGCGGTCGTAGGTGTAGCCGCGGACGTCGGCCATCCGAACGCCACCCTGCCGTAGATTCTCGAACTCGTTGTACCGCCCGACCGCGGCGAACCCGATCCGGTCGTAGATCTCGGAGACCTTGCGCAGTGATCGTGACTGGTTCTCCGCGACGAACAGCACGCCGCCGGAGAAGGTGAGCACGACGACGCTGCGGCCCCGGGCGATGCCCTTGCGGGCCAGCTCCGAGCGGTCGCGCAGCAGCTGGTCGACCGAGGAGTAGAACGGCATCGTCACGGCGCGGGCTCCTGGTGCGGGGAGGTCGTGAAGTGGGTCATGGGGCTCAGCCGCCCGGTCGCTCGGTGCGCGCGGCCACGATCTCCGCCACGATCTCGGCGATCTCCGCATCCGGCCGGCGTACCGCGCCCTCGGCGGCGGTGATGCTCACGACCACGGGGTAGAGCGCGCGGATGACGTCCGGGCCGCCGGTGGCGGTGTCGTCGTCCGCGGCGTCGTAGAGCGCGTCGACGGCGGTGCGCACCGTGGCGGTGAGGTCGGCGGTGGTGTCGTGGCGCTTCTTCAGCGCCGCCTTGGCGAACAGCGAGCCGGAGCCGATCGCCTGGTAGCCGCGCTGCTCATCGGCCCGGCTGCCCGTGACGTCGTAGCTGACGATGCGCCCGGCGTCGGCCGGGTCCTCGGCGTCGACGTCGTAGCCGACGAACAGCGGCACCGCGGCGAAGCCCTGCAACGCCGCGCCGAGGTTGGACCGCACCATGCCGGCGAGCTTGTTGGCCTTGCCGTCCAGCGACAGCGTGACGCCCTCGATCTTCTCGTAGTGCTCCAGGTCGACGGTGAACAGCCGCACCATCTCCACGGCGATCCCGGCCGCCCCGGCGATGCCGACCGCGGAGTAGGTGTCGGTGACGAACACCTTCTCGATGTCGCGCTGGGCGATCAGGTTGCCCTGGGTGGCGCGGCGGTCGCCGGCGATGACCACGCCCTCGGCGAAGGTGAGCGCGACGATCGTGGTGCCGTGCACGACGTCGGTGATGCCGACCCCGCCGGTCTGACGGGCGACAGCACCGGGGGGCGTGCCGTCGGGCACCTGCCCGGGCAGCAGGTGGGGGGCGTGGGCGGTGACGAACTCGGTGAACGACGCCGGGCCGGGCGTGAAGTACGCGCCCAGCCCGGTCTGCGGCGGGACCGGCGACCGGGGGTCCATGGGGGTGGGTGCCTCTTCCTCGGGGTGCGGGGTCACGCAGATCATGCCGGAAGCGTTCGGGGACGCCTCCGGGACACTCGGTTCGCAGGTCGCGCGGGACTCCCACGCGACCCCGCGCCGACCTCTACTCGCCGCCCTTCTGGACATAGGCGCGCACGAAGTCCTCGGCGTTCTCCTCGAGCACGTCGTCGATCTCGTCGAGGATGGTGTCGACGTCCTCGCCGAGCTTCTCCCGGCGCTCCTGACCGGCCGCCGCGGCATCGCTGCCGTCGTCGTCGTCCCCGCCACCACCGCCCTGGCGCTTGGTCTGCTCCTGCGACATGGGTGCCTCCTCGTCCGCGTGCTGCCCTCGAACAGTACCGATCCGCGTGCCGAAACGCCCGCGTCGCGCCCGTCAGCGCTGCCCGTAGCCGGCGTCGCGGGCGAGCGCGACCGCAGCGGCCCGCTCGGTGACGTGGAGCTTGGCGAACACGTTCGACACGTGGTTGCGCACCGTCTTCTCGGACAGGAACAGCCGCGCGGCGATCGCGGCGTTCGTCAACCCCCGCGCCAGCAGGTCGAGCACCTCGCGTTCGCGGGCGGTGAGGTAGGGGAACGCGGCCGGGTCCGGAGCTGGCGCGGCGGGGTGAACGCCTGCCAGCACCCGCCCGGCGATCCCACCATCGAGGATGGCCTGACCTGCCGCCACTGCGTCGAGCGCCCGGGCGAGGTCCGCGCGCCCCGACTCCTTGAGCAGGTAGCCCCGGGCTCCGGCGGCGAGTGCCGCGTGCACCGACGCGTCGTCGGACAGCATCGTCAGCACGAGGACCGCGACGTGCGGGTGCGTCGCGGTGAGCCGCCGCGTCGCCTCGACGCCGTCCAGGCGAGGCATGTGCAGGTCCATGACCACGAGGTCCGGCCCGCTCGCCGCGACGACGTCGATGGCCGCGAGCCCGTCGCCCGCCTCGCCGACGACCTCGACGCCGGGCAGGGACGCCATGATCGCGGCGAGGCCCGCCCGGAAGACGGCGTGGTCGTCCACCACCACGACGCGCATGATCACCGCATCTCGGCGGGTGCGGCGGGCCACCCGTCTCGTACCGCGGGCAGCCGGGCTGCGACGCGCGTGCCGCCCTCCGGGCCCGCGCCGACGGTGCAGGAGCCACCCAGTTCGGCGGCCCGTTCGGCCATCGACCGCCGGCCCGTCCCGGCGACCTCCCCCGGGCCGAGCCCGTCGTCGTCGACCACCACCTCCAGGGCGTCCGGCCCGGCGGCGAGCCGCACCGTGCAGCGGGAGGCCCCCGCGTGCCGCAGCGCATTGGTCACCGCCTCGCCGACGATCCGGTACGCCGCGAGGTCGACGGCCGCGGGCAGGCGATCGACCTCGCCGACGACCTCGACATGCAGGGCCGACCCGTCGCCTTCGGCGCGCTCGTCGTCATCGGGGCGCTGTTCGCGGTCCGCATCGCCGGCGTCCACCCGCCCGCGGCTACCCGCGGGTGAGCGCCTCGACGAGCTGCTCGGCGGTCTCGGAGTTGTCCAGCAGCTCGCCGACGTGACGGCGGGTGCCGCGCAGCGGTTCGAGCGTCGGAATCCGCACGAGCGACTCGCGGCCGAGATCGAAGATCACCGAGTCCCACGAGGCCGCCGCGACCTCGGTGGGGTAGCGCTCCAGGCACCGCCCGCGGAAGTACGCCCGCGTGTCCTCCGGGGGCCGGCGCATCGCGGCCGCGACGTCGTCCTCGGCGACCAGCCGCTTCATCGAACCGCGGGTGGCCAGCCGGTTGTACAGACCCTTGGCCATGCGGACGTCGGAGTACTGGAGATCGACGAGCTGCAGCCGCGGGGAGCTCCAGGTGAGGCCGTCGCGCTCACGGTAGCCCTCCAGCAGGCGCAGCTTCGCCGGCCAGTCCAGGCGGTCGGCGCACTCCATCGGGTCACGGCCCAGGGCGTCGAGCACCTCCCCCCAGATCGTGAGCACCTCGGTGGTGGCCGGGTCGTCCTCGCCGGTGGTGGCCTGCACGTGCGCGATGGCCTTGTCCAGGTAGGCGCGCTGCACGTCCAGGGCGGTCATCTTGCGGCCGTCGGCGAGGTCGACGACGGTCTTCAGCGACGGGTCGTGGCTGATCCGGTGCACCGAGCGCACCGGCTCGGCCAGCCGCAGCTCGTCGAACCGCACCCCCTTCTCGATCATGTCGAGAACGATCGCGGTGGTGCCGACCTTGAGCAGCGTGGAGTACTCGCTCATGTTGGCATCGCCGATGATGACGTGCAGGCGGCGGTACTTGTCGGCGTCGGCGTGCGGCTCGTCGCGGGTGTTGATGATGCCGCGCTTGAGCGTGGTCTCCAGGCCGACCTCGACCTCGATGTAGTCCGACCGCTGCGCGAGCTGGTAGCCCGCCTCGTCGCCGGACGCCCCGATGCCCACGCGCCCGGACCCGCACACGACCTGGCGGGTGACGAAGAACGGCGTGAGGCCCGCGACGATCGCCGGGAACGTCGTCGAGCGGGCCATCAGGTAGTTCTCGTGGCTGCCGTAGCTGGCGCCCTTGCCGTCGTCGTTGTTCTTGTAGAGCTGGATGCGCGGCGCGCCCGGCACGGTGGCCGAGCGCATCGCGGCCTCCTCCATCACCCGCTCCCCCGCCTTGTCCCAGATCACGATGTCGCGCGGCGTGGTGACCTCGGGGGTGGAGAACTCGGGGTGGGCGTGGTCGACGTAGAGCCGGGCCCCGTTGGTGAGGATGACGTTGGCCGCGCCCAGGTCGTCGAGCTCGGAGTCGTTGGGGGCGTGCAGCGTGGGCGCAGACAGGTCGAAGCCGCGGGCGTCGCGCAGCGGCGACTCCACCTCGTAGTCCCACCGGGCCCGCCGTGCGCGCGGGATGTCGGCGGCAGCGGCGTAGGCCAGCACCACCTGCGTGGAGGTGATCACCGGGTTGGCCGTCGGGTCGCCGGGCACCGAGATGCCGTACTCGATCTCGGTGCCCATGATCCGGCGGGCGGTCATCGGCGGGCCTCGTGCGCACTCATGGTTCGAGCCTAGTCGTCCAGGCGTGCGTCAGCCCGGCTCGGCGGGTGAGTCCCCGGCCGCAGGCCAGAGCGGGGTGTCGGACAGGTGCGCGGCGAGCGCGTCACTGATCTCGCGCAGTGCGACCTGCTGGTTCCGGGTGAGGCGGTCGAACAGCAACGACCTGACCTCCTCGACGTGCCCGGGTGCGGCATCCACCAGCCGGGCCATCCCCGCGTCGGTGAGCACGGCGAGCTGGCCCCGACGGTCAGAGGCACAGGGTTCGCGCTGTACCCATCCCGACTCCTCCAGCCGGGCTACGGCATGGCTGAGCCTGCTGCGCGAGGACAGCGACGAGGTGGCGAGCTGGCTCATCCGCAAGGTCCGGTCAGGGGCCTCGGACAGCCGGACGAGGATCTCGTAGTAGGCGTGCGGGAGCCCTGCCTCGTTCTGCAGCTGGCGCTCGATCCGATCGAAGAGCAGCCGGCTGGCGGTGAGGAAGCTGCGCCACGTCTGCTGCTCCTCGGGATCGAGCCACCGTGTGTCGGCCACCACATCTCCTCGGAATAGTTGAACACTCAAGACGTTGGAGGTAGCGTCACTCTCAACACCTGAGAGTTCAACTAAATCCCACGGAGGTTTTCATGACCACGGCGACGCAGATCCCCGGCTACATCGCCGGTACCTGGGAAATCGATCCGGTGCACTCCGACGTTTCCTTCACCGTCCGGCACATGATGGTCAGCAAGGTACGC
>JBQTJE010000114.1:0-17279 GCA_052387455.1 Pseudonocardia sp. | reverse complement strand
GCTCGGGGCGGGGGGCGAGGGCGGCGACCGGGCGGGCCCCGGCCGGCTCGCGGGTGAGGATCGTGTCCTTTACCAGCACGAACCAGCCGTCGCACCGGGCGCCCGCCTGCGCGGCGACGATCGACGCGACGTCGACGTCGCCGCGCCCCAGCGCCCGGTACATCCCGGCGCGCACCCCCTCGGTGTAGGTCAGCTCGCGGGCCTGAACGCGCTTCGCGAGCCGGACGTCGACGTCCTTGACGTGCACGTGCGCCACCCGGTGCGCGGCCTCGCGGGCCAGCGCGGCGGGGTCGGTGCCGCCGATCAGCACATGCCCGGTGTCCAGGCACAGCGCCACCGCGGAACCGTCGAGGACCCGGCGCACGTCGTCGGGTCCCTCGACCATCGTGCCCACGTGCGGGTGCAGGACGGCGCGCACCCCGTGCTCGCCCGCCCGCGCCGCCACCCGGTCCAGGTTGCCCAGCAGCCGCGCCCAGCCGCCGGTGTCGAGGTCGGGACGCGCGTCGTAGCCGGCGAGCCCGGTGTCGGCGGCGACGACCAGCGTGCGCGAGCCGGTGGCCGCGTACTGCGCGAGCACGGGATCGACGTCCGGCAGCGGGTCGCGCCCGGCCACGTGCAGCAGCAGCGGCACGAACCCGCCGACGGCGCGCAGGTGGTGGCGCGCCAGCACCCGGGCCATCGCGGCGGGGTCGTCGGGCAGGAACCCGGCCGGCCCCAGCTCGGTGGCGGTCAGCCCGACCGCGGCCATCTCGGCCAGCACCCGCGCGGGCGGCAGCTGGAAGCCCCAGCCCGGCACCTCGCAGACCCCCCACGAGATCGGCGCCCCGGCGATCCGGGCGGCGGTCACGGCGACTCCTCGGTCCGGTAGGTGACGCCGCCCGGGACCACCCCGGGTTCGACGGCGACCGGGCGGCGGTGGCGCCACGACCGGTCCGCGGCCCGGGCCAGGTCGAACGCGGCCAGCGCGTCGAGGCCGGTGACGCGCGGCGGGGTGCCGTCGCGGACGCAGCGGGCGAACGCGTCGAGCTCGTCGGCGTAGGCGGCGGGGAAGCGCTGCTCGAAGTCGCTCGGCAGCTCGTGCGAGGCCAGCCCGGGGGTGCGCCACTCGACGTGGCGCGGGGTCTCGATCCGGGCGCTCGCGCGGGTGCCGAGCAGTTCGGTGGAGCACTCGTAGCCGTACCCGGCGCGGCGATTGTTGTCGATCACGCCGAGCGCGCCGGAGGCGAACCGCAGCACGACCACCGCGGTGTCGACGTCGCCCACCTCGGCGAACGCGGGATCGATCGCCGCGCCGTGCGCCGACACCTCCACGACCTCGCCCACCAGCCAGCGGGCGACGTCCAGGTCGTGCACCGTCACGTCGACGAAGAACCCGCCGGACCCGGCGATGAACGCGGGCGATGGCGCAGTCATGTCCCGCAGCGACGTCCGGAACAGCATCACCTCGCCCAGCTCCGGCAACCGCGCCGCCACCGACACCCAGTCCGGGTCGAACCGCCGGTGGAACCCGACCTGCAGCGCCACCCCGGCGACCCGGACGGCGTCGAGGACATCAAGGGTGGCGGCCCGGTCCGGCGAGATCGGCTTCTCGCAGAACACCGGGCGCCCGGCCGCCGCCGCCGCGACCACCAGGTCGGCGTGCGTCCCGGTGGGCGTGGCGACGGCGACCGCGTCGCAGGAGGCGAGCAACCGGTCGTAGGACGTCGTCCACGGCACGCCCAGCCGCTCGCCGACCTCCCGGGCGACGGCGTCGGACGCGTCGAACACCCCGGCGAGGCGGGCCGCGGAGCAGCGGTGCGCGAGGTTGCCGGCGTGGATGCGACCCATCCGGCCGAGCCCGGCGAGCCCGATCCCGACCCGATCCACGTCAGCTCCCCGCGACCCGGACCGGCGGTCAGCCGCGGTGCCGGGCCGGACCGTCGGCTCCCGCCGCGTCCGCGCCCACCGGCGCGACCAGGTGCTCCTCGGCGGCCTGGACGCCGAGCTGCTGCGCCCCGGCGTCCAGCTCACGTCCCGCTTCGGCCGCCGCGCCGCCGCCGCTCTCCAATTCGTGGCTGAGCGCCTCGAGCTCGGCGCCGCCGGCCATCAGCGCGGTCAGTTCCTCGCGGGTGATCTCGCCCTTGGCGAAGTCGCCGAGGCTGCGGCCGCGCTTGAGCAGCATGAACCGGTCGCCGACAGGGTAGGCGTGGTGCGGGTTGTGGGTGATGAAGATGACGCCCAGGCCGCGCTCCTTGGCCTGGATGACGTACTTCAGCACCACCCCGGCCTGCTTCACACCCAGCGCCGCGGTGGGCTCGTCGAGGATGAGCACCTTGGCCCCGAAGTACACCGCCCGGGCGATCGCCACGCACTGCCGCTCACCGCCGGACAGCGTGCCGATCGGCTGGTCGACGTCGCGCAGGTCGATGCCCATCGCGAGCAGTTCCTTCTTGGCGGTGGCGCGCATGGTGTCGGTGTCCAGCCGGGCCACCGGCCCGCGGCCCTTGCGGATCTCCGAGCCGAGGAAGAAGTTGCGCCATACCGGCATCAGCCGGACCACCGCGAGGTCCTGGTACACGGTGGCGATGCCCCGGTCGAGCGCCTCGCGGGGCGAGGAGAAGCTGACCTGCTCGCCGTCGAGCAGGAACTCCCCGGCGTCGTGCCGGTGCACGCCCGCGAAGATCTTGATGAGCGTCGACTTGCCGGCGCCGTTGTCGCCCAGCACGCAGGTGACCGCGGCGGCGCCGACCTTGGTGGAGATGTCCTGCAGCGCGATCACGCTGCCGAAGTACTTGGAGACGTCGCGGATCTCCAGCAGCGACGTGGCGCCGTTCGCCGATGACATGCCTACCTCCTGGTCTGTTCGGCGTACTTGCGGACGAACTGGTTCGCGAGCACCGCGAGCAGCAGCATCGCGCCGAGGAAGAACTTGAACCAGTCGCTGTCGAGCCCGGCGTACACGATGCCCTGGTTGGTCATGCCGAAGATCAGCGCGCCGATGGAGGCGCCGATCACCGAGCCGTAGCCGCCGGTGAGCAGGCAGCCGCCGATCACCGCGGCCACGATGTAGATCAGCTCCTCACCGAAGCCCTGGCTGGTCTGCACCGAGGTCTGTTCCAGCAGCTTGAGCGTGCCGACCAGCCACGCGCAGAAGCCGACGATCATGAACAGGGCGATCGTGGTGCGTGCGGCCGGGACGCCGACGTTGCGGCTGGCGACCGGGTCGCCGCCGGTGGCGAACACCCAGTTGCCGAACCGGGTCTTGGCGAGCACCCAGGCCCCGATGGCGGCGATCAGGATCCACCAGAGAATCTGGATCTTGAAGTCGACGCCGAAGATGCTGATCTTGCTGGCGAAGATCGGCTGGACGGTGTCGTAGTACGGCACCTGCGCGACGCCGCCGACCGACACCGTGCCCGTGATCAGCTTGGTGACCGCGAGGTTGAGGCCCTGGAGCATCAGGAACGTGGCCAGCGTGATGATGAAGCTCGGCAGCCCGGTGCGGGTGACGAGGTAGCCGTTGGTGAAGCCGATGCCCAGGCAGATCGCCAGCGACACCAGCAACGCGAGCCAGATGTTCAGGCCCCACTGGGTGGTCATGATCGCGGTGGCGAGCCCGGCGGTGCCGGTCATCACGCCCGCGGACAGGTCGAAGTGCCCGCCGATCATCAGCAGCGCGACCGCGACGTCCATTATGCCGAACAGCGACGCCGGGTCCAGCCAGTTCGAGATCCCGGCCAGCGAGTAGAACTCCGTCGACGACGCCGCGAACACCACGAACAGGACGACGGCGCCGATCAGCGAGCCGATCTCGGGCCGGACGACGAGCCGCCGGACGATCCCGAGCGTGGCCACCCGCTCGTCCGCGACCGGCGGCGGCGGGGTGAGGGTTGTGGTCATGATGCGTCACTCCCGATTCCTGGGGAGGGCCGCCGGCCGGCCGTTCTCCGGCCGGCCGGCGTCCCTCCGGCGACCTAGCGGGTCCCCGCCGCCGACAGGTCCTTGTCCTGGGCGGCGTTCTCCTTGGTGACGTAGCCCGGACCGGTGAGGACCGGCTGCCCGCCACCGATGGTGTTGAGGTTGGACTTGTACAGCGTCAGCATCACGATCGGCAGGTAACCCTGGGTGTACTGCTGCTGGTCGACCGCGAACAGCATGGTGCCGTCGGCGATGGCCTGGGTGACGTCGGCGTTGAGGTCGAACGTCGCCAGCTTGGCCTGCGAACCGGCCTCGGTCACCGCCTTGATCGCCACCGAACCGATCACCGGGCCGAGCGTGAGGATCCCGTTGATCGACGGGTCGGACTGCAGCTTGGACTTCAGCGTCGACTGCGCGCCCGACGGGTTGCTGTTCTCCACCTGCAGGTTCTCGACCGTCCCGCCCAGTCCCTCCGCGAAGCCCTGGCAGCGCTGCTCGAGGCCGATGTTGCCGGCCTCCTGGATCACGCACAGCGCCTTGGTGACGCCGGCCGCCTTGAGCTGCGCCCCGGCGCCGCGCCCGGCGATGATCTCGTCCTGCCCGACGTGCGCGAGCGCGCCGAACTCCGTGGACTTGTCCTGGCCGGAGTTGATCGTGATCACCGGGATGCCGGCCGCGATGGCCTTCTGGATCGATGCCTGCAGCGCGTCCGGGTTGGACATCGAGACGACCAGGCCGTCGACCTGCTCGTTGATCGCGGCGTCGATCAGCTGCGCCTGGCGGGTCGGGTCGTTGTTGCTGTCCCGGTAGGTGACCGTCACGCCCTCGTCGGCGCCCGCCTTCTCGGCGCCCTTCTTCACGACGTCCCAGAAGGTGTCGCCGGCCGCGCCGTGGGTGACGACGGTGAAGTTGTAGCCGTAGGTGCCGCTACCGCCACCGGCCGTCTCCTCGGTGGGCGCCTGCCCGGTGCCGCTGCAGCCGGCGGCGAGCACCAGCACGGCCGAGGCGGCGACGACGATGCCTTTGCGGAGTTTCATGAGGATCCTTTCGGGTCGGTCTTGCGGAGGTCGAGCGGAGGTCGTTGCGATCGCGGCGCTCGTCAGGTCGCCGTCGGGAAGTGGAAGCCGGCCCCGCTGGGGCCCGTGACCTGCGGCCAGCGCGACGTCACGACCTTCGCCCGGGTGTAGAACGCCACGCCCTCCGGCCCGTGGATGTGCGACTGGCCGAACAGCGAGTCCTTCCAGCCGCCGAAGGAGTAGTAGGCCATCGGTACCGGGATGGGGACGTTGATCCCGATCATCCCGACCTGCACGCCGCGCTGGAACCGCCGCGCGGCCTCGCCGCTGCTGGTGAAGATCGCGGTGCCGTTGCCGTACGGGTTGGCGTTGACCAGCGCGATCGCCTCGTCCACCGAACCGGCCCGAACCACCGTCAGCACCGGGCCGAAGATCTCCTCGCGGTAGACGTCCATCGCCGGCGTGACCCGGTCGAGCACGGTCGGGCCGACGAAGAAGCCGTCCTCGTGGCCGGGCACGCGCAGGCCCCGGCCGTCGACGGTGACGACCGCGCCCTGCTCGGCGCCCGAGCCGATGAGCCCGACGATGCGGTCGCGGGCGGCGGCGGTGATGACCGGGCCCATCTCGCTGCCGGGGTCGCGGCCGGGCCCGACCTTCGTCGCCCGCGCCTTCTCGCCGACCGCGGCCACCAGCTCGTCGGCCGTCCCGCCGACGGCGACCGCCGCGGAGATCGCCATGCACCGCTCACCGGCCGAGCCGAAGGCGGCAGCGACGAGGTGGTCGCAGGCGTAGTCCAGCGGCGCGTCCGGCAGCACGACCGCGTGGTTCTTCGCCCCGCCGAGCGCCTGCACCCGCTTGCCGTTCGTGGTGCCGCGCTCGTGGATGTAGCGCGCGATCGGCGTGGACCCGACGAAGGAGACCGCGGCCACGTCCGGGTGGTCGAGCAGCGCGTCCACGGCCGACTTGTCGCCGTGCACGACGTTGAACACCCCGTCGGGCAGGCCCGCCTCGGCCCACAGCTCGGCGACCAGCATCGACGCGCTCGGGTCGCGCTCCGACGGCTTGAGGACGAACGTGTTGCCGCAGGCGATCGCCACCGGGTGCATCCACATCGGCACCATCACCGGGAAGTTGAACGGCGTGATCCCCGCGCACACGCCCAGCGGCTCGCGGAACCCGAACACGTCGACGCCGGTGGAGACCTGGTCGGAGAACCCGCCCTGCAGCTGCGTCGGGATGCCGCAGGCGAACTCGACGACCTCCAGGCCGCGCTGCACCTCGCCGCGCGCGTCGGAGACGACCTTGCCGTGCTCGTCGGCGACGATCTCCGCGAGCTCCTGCGTGCGGGCGTTCACCAGCTCCCGGAACGCGAACAGCACCTTCGTGCGCTGCGACAGCGACGACTGCGACCACCCCTCGAAGGCCGCAGCCGCCGCGCGCACAGCGTCGTCGACGTCGGCGGCGCCCGCGAGCGCCACCTCCGCCTGCTGCCGTCCGGTCGCCGGGTTCCAGACCGGGCTCGTCCGCGTTCCCGAGCCCGGCGTGGTCTTGCCACCGATCCAGTGGCTGATGGTCCTCAACGTTCGTTCCTTCCGATGAGCGGGCGCTGGGCGGCCTTCGCCGCCTCGTAGATCTTGCGCGCCTGCCGGGTGGAGTCGATCTCGGAGACCTCGGCGACCGGGACGTCCCACCAGCTCTCGCTCGACGGGACGGGCGCGAGCGGGTCGGTCTCGATGTGGATCGCGGTCGTCCGGGTGGCGGCCCGGGCGGTGTGGATCGCGGCGCGGAACTCCTCGATCGTGCGCACCCGGATGACGTCGGCGCCCAGGCTCTCGGCGTTGGCGGCCAGGTCGACCGGGAGCGTCCCGCCGTCGAGGCCGGTGGCGGTGCGGTAGCGGTAGGACGTGCCGAACCGCTGCGACCCGACCGACTCCGACAGCGCCCCGATCGAGGCGAACCCGTGATTCTGCACGATGACCAGGTTGAGCTTGATCCCCTCCGACACCGCGGTGACGATCTCGCTCGCCATCATCAGGTACGAGCCGTCGCCGACCAGCGCGAAGACCTCGCGGTCCGGCGCCCCGATCTTCACCCCGAGCGCGCCGGCGATCTCGTAGCCCATGCAGGAGTAGGCGTACTCGACGTGGTAGCTCTTCGGGTCCCGCGCCCGCCACAGCATCTGCAGGTCGCCGGGCATCGAGCCGGCGGCCTGCACGACGACGTCGCGCGGGTCCAGTTCCTCGTTCAGCGCGCCCAGCACCTCGGTCTGCGCGGGCAGCGGCCGGTGGTCAGGTCGGGGGTGGGGGAAGGTGCCGTGGTAGGCACGGTCGACCGTGGCGGTCCAGGCGTCGCGGTGCGCGGCCCAGGTGTGCTCGACGCGGTAGCCGCCCAGCGCGTCGGTGAGGGCGTCCAGGGCCGTGCGGGCGTCGGCGACGAGCATCGCGCCGCCGTGCTTGGCCGCGTCGAACGCCGCGACGTTGACGTTGACGAACCGCACCTGCGGGTGCTGGAACGCGGTGCGCGAGGCGGTGGTGAAGTCCGACCAGCGCGTGCCCACCCCGATGACGACGTCCGCGTCGCGGGCCAGCGCGTTCGCGACCGGGGAGCCGGTGGCGCCGATCCCGCCGACGGCGCACGGGTGGTCCCACGGCAACGCGCCCTTGCCGGCCTGGGTGTCGGCAACGGGGACGCCGGTGGCGTCGGCGAGGTGGCGCAGCGCGTCGGCGGCCTCGGAGTAGTGCACGCCGCCGCCGGCGACCAGCAGCGGCCGTCGGGCGCCGCGGATCAGCCCGACCGCGCGGGCCAGCGCGGCGGGCTCCGGGACGGGCCGGGGAACGTGCCAGACGCGGCGCTCGAACAGCTCCTCGGGCCAGTCGTGCGCCTGGGCCTGCACGTCCTGGGGGAGCGCGATCGTCACCGCGCCTGTTTCCGCGGGGTCGGCGAGCACCCGCATCGCGCCCAGCAATGCCGACGGCAGTTGCTCGGGCCGCCACACCCGGTCGAAGAACCGCGACAGCGGGCGGAACGCGTCGTTGACGCTCACGTCGTAGCCGCGCGGGTCCTCCAGCTCCTGCAGCACCGGGCTCGCGACCCGGGTGGCGAAGACGTCCGACGGCAGCAGCAGCACCGGGATGCGGTTGGTGGTGCCCAGCGCCGCGCCGGTGAGCATGTTCGTCGAGCCGGGCCCGACCGACGCCGTGCACGCCATGGCCTGGAGCCGGTTGCGCATCCGGGCGAAGCCGACCGCGGCGTGCACCATGCCCTGCTCGTTGCGCGCCAGGTGGTACGGAAGCTCGCCGGTGCCCGCCACCTCCAGCAACGCCTGGCCGACCCCCGCCACGTTGCCGTGCCCGAAGATCCCGAAGCAGCCCGGCACGAGCCGCTGCAGGACCCCGTCCCGCTCGCTGTACTGGTTAGCGAGGAACCGCACCAGCGCCCGGCCGACCGTCAACCGCCTCACCACCGCCCGCCCCCCTGCTCGACCGGCGCCACTTGGGCGGCGCGAGGGTCGTCCTGCGCACCGTGTGCCGCCCGAGCGCGTTCGGTGGTGCTGGTTAGGGGGAGGCGGGGGTCGATCTCTTGGGTGTGCCAGGTGGCGCGGATCCAGGTGTGGGCGGGGTCGTCGCAGATCAGCCAGGCGCGTTCGGGGGCGGGGCCGGCCATGACGTTGAGGTAATAGAGGTCGTAGCCGGGAGCGGCCATCGACGGGCCGTGCCAGCCGTGCGGGATCAGCACCGCGTCGCCGCTGCGGACCTCGGCGCACACGTCGATCTCCCGGCCCGGGCCGGAGGAGTAGACGCGCGGGTAGCCAACCCCTCGGGGGGCTGCGCCCCCCGAGTCCCCCCCGAACTGCGTCGCTGCGCCCCCCGAGTCCCCCCCGAACTGCGTCGCGCCCGCGGCGCTGCCTTTCCCTGATCCGAGCCTGGCGGCTCGGATCTCGAAGTAGTAGATCTCCTCCAGCACCGACTCGCCGTCGCGCGCCTCGTCGTGCTTGTGCGGCGGGAACGACGACCAGTTCGCGGCGGGGGTGAGCACCTCGACGGCGATCAGCGCGTCCGCGTCGAACGTGGCGGGCATGCAGAAGTTGTTGACCTGACGGCTCGCCTGCCCCGCGCCGCGCAGCTCCACCGACACGCCCTCGGCGGGGCCGTAGCGGGCGGCCAGGCGCCGGCGCGCGCGGGCTGCGGGCAGGGCGAAGCGCCCGCCGGCGGCCGAGGACACCGTGACCTGCGCGTCGCGGGGGACGTAGGCGAAGTCGGTGACCCGGGAGAACACGTCGCGCCGCCCGGTGACGTCGAAGACCTGCCCGTCGCACGTCACCGTGCAGCCGCCGGACAGCGGCAGCACGATCGTCTCGTCCGCGCCGGTCCCGAACGTGACGGCACCCCCGGCCGCGAGCTCCAGCACGCGCAGCGAGCTGAACCCCCAGCCCGCCGACTCCGGCGTCACGACCAGCGAGAACGGCCCCTCGGCGGTCTCGCCCGCGCGGATCACGTGCTCGTTCGTCGGGTACCGGGTCACAGCAGCCCCACCGCCACGTCGACGGCCGCGGCGACGTCGTCACCCGGCGGGTAGAGCAGCGACCGGCCGATCACCAGGCCCTGCACGGTCGGCAGCTCCAGGGCCCGCGCCCAGCTCGCGAACGTGGCGTCCTGGTCGGCGCGGACCTCGCCGCCGAGGATCAGCGCGGGCAGCGTCGTCGCCTCCATGGCGCGCTCCATCCCTTCGACGACCGGCACCTTCAGCCAGGTGTACGCCGTGGTGGTGCCCAGGCCCGCCGCGACGGTCATCGCGCGGGCCATCGCCTCGGCGGTCAGCACGTTGCGGACGTGGCCGTCGACGCGGTGGCTGATGAACGGCTCCACCATCGCCATCAGCCCGCGCGCGGCCAGCTCGGTCACCGCGCGGCCGCACCCGTGCAGGGTGGGCGCGGTCGCCGGGTCGGCGGGGTCGATGCGGGCGAGCATCTTGCCGCCGGCGAACCCGGCCGCGGCGATGCTCGCGGCGTCGTAGGCGGTGAACCGGTCGTCGATCTCGAACACGGTGCCGGCGAGCCCGCCGCGGTTCATCGAACCGACCACGACCTTGCCCTCCAGTGCGCCGAGCAGCAGCAGGTCCTCCAGCACGTCGGGGGTGCCGAGGATGCCGTTGACCCCGGGGCGGTCCAGCGCCACGCACAGCCGGTCGAGCAGGTCGGCGCGGTCGGCCATCGCCAGCGCCCGCTCGCCCGCGCGCAGCGCGCCCCGGGCGGGATGGTCGGCGGCGATCATCATCAGCCTGCCGTGCGCGCCGAGCAACCCGTCGGGCCGACGCCGGCGCCGCGCGGCGTCGGTCACCGCGCCCGGCCGGTGGACCCGCGTCGCCACCAGCTCGGGGACCCGGGACTCACGCACGGACGGCCTCCCGGAGCTTCGCCTCGACCTCGTCGGCCGTCGGCATGGCATCCGCGCAGGCCAGGCGGCCCGCGACGATCGCGCCCGCGGCGTTGCAGAACCGCATCGCCCGCTCCAGGTCCCACCCGGCGAGCAGTGCGTGGCACAGCGCCCCACCGAAGGCGTCGCCCGCGCCCAGGCCGTTGACCACGTCGACGGGCACCGGCGGCACCTCGACCTGCATACGGCTGTGCTGGATGGTCGGCTCTCGGCCGCTGCGCGAGGCCAGCACGCCGTCCGGGCCCTGCTTGACGACCGCCAGCTCGACGCCACGGTCGTGCAGGGCGCGGGCGGCGGCGCGGGGCTCGGACTCGCCGACGGCGGTCTCGCACTCGTCGCGGTTGCCCACCGCGACGGTGACGTGCGGCAGTGCCTGCGCGACCTGCGCCCGGGCCGCCGCACGCGAGGGCCAGAACATCGGCCGGTAGTCCAGGTCGAGCACCGTGACGCCGCGCCGGCCCCGGGCGCGCAGCGCGTGCAGCGTGGCCTCGCGGCTGGGCTCCTGGGACAGGCCGGTGACCGTCACCCAGAACACGTCGGCGCCGCGGACCGCGTCGAGGTCCAGCTCGCCGGCGTGGATCTGCAGGTCCGGGGCGGTGGGCAGGCGGTAGAAGTACAGCGGGAAGTCGTCGGGCGGGAACATCTCGCAGAACGTCACCGGCGTCGGCAGGCCGGGCACGGCCGTGACGAAGCGGTCGTCCACGCCGAAGCCGCGCAGCGCGTCGTGCAGGAACTCCCCGAACGGGTCCGCACCGGTGCGGGTGATCACGGCGCTGCGCCTGCCGTAGCGGGCGGCGGCCACGGCGACGTTGGCGGGGCTGCCGCCGAGGTACTTGCCGAACGTCTCGACCTCGCGCAGCGACACGCCGACCTGCAGCGGGTACACGTCCACCCCGATGCGACCCATCGTGAGGACCTCGAAGGCGGCATCGCGCATCGCTGCCTCCTCGTCCGCCCACATCCCGATTGCCCCGTCGGGATGTCACCCTGTGGTGGGCGTGCGAGCAGGTGTACCGTTACCGACAGCCTTACGTCAATATGTCAGGACAAAGTTACGCCGAGTGCATCCGGAGGCTGCCGTGTCGGATCCGCTCACCGCCGAGACCCTCGCCCCCGCCGTCACCCTGGACCGGACGAGCCCGGTGCCGCTGTACTTCCAGGTCGCCTCGCGCCTGCAGCAGCTCATCGAGTCCGGCGAGATGCCCGTCGGGGGGCGTTTGACCAACGAGGTCGAGCTCGCCGAGCAGCTCGGCGTCTCCCGTCCCACCATGCGCAAGGCCATCGCCTACCTCGTCGACCGCGGGATGGTCGTGCGCAGGCGCGGGGTCGGCACCCAGGTCGTGCAGCCGAAGGTGCGCCGCCCGGTGGAGCTGTCCAGCCTCTACGACGACCTCGCCAAGGCCGGCCAGGCGCCGAGCACCATCGTCCGGTTGCTGGAGGTGCGGCCCGCACCCGACCACGTCGCCGCCGCGCTCGGCGCCCCCGACGGCATCGAGGTCGTCTGGATCGAGCGGCTGCGCCACGCCGGGGGCGAACCGCTGGCGATCATGCACAACGCCGTGCCCACCAGCGTGCTGCGCCCCGCCGCCGCCGACCTCGAACGCCGCGGCCTCTACGAGCTGCTCCGCGCCGCCGGGCACGTGCCGCGCACGGCCCACCAGACCGTCGGGGCCCGGGCGGCCACCACCGCGGAGGCCCGGCTGCTCGGCGAGCCGCGCGGCGCCGCGATGCTCACGATGACCCGCACCGCCTGGGACGCCGGCGGGCAGGCCGTCGAGTACGGCTCGCACGTCTACCGGGCCAGCCGCTACTCCTTCGAGCTGTCGCTGCACAGCTGATCCGGCCGCGTGGCGTCCGGCGCCGGCCGTGTCCTTTGCTCTGCGCACCGATACGCACCGATACGCACCGGCCGCCGAGCGTGCGCTGCGGCATCCCGGCACCGGACGGAGTGCACGTTCGCCGTCGCCCGGCCGCCGCAGTGCGTATGGGTGCGCAGAGCAAAGGTCGTTTCGCCGCCCCGGCCGGGGGTACCGGACGGGCATGGTCCCCACCACCAGCGCGCGCGGCTCACTCTGGCTCGAAGCGCTGTCGGCCACCGGCTACCCGCCGCCGACGACCGACCGGCACTTCGACGTGCTCGTCCTGGGCGGCGGCATCGCGGGGCTCACCACCGCGCTGCTGCTCAAGCGCCGCGGTGCCCGGGTCGCGGTGGTGGAGGCCGCGCGGGTGGGCAGCGGCGCCACCGGCAACAACACCGCCAAGGTCACCGCGCTGCAGTCGACGGTGCTGAGCACGATCAGCCGGGTCCGCGGCGATGACGTGGCGCTGGCCTACGCGCGGCGCAGCGCGGCGGCCGTCGAGCTGGTCGCCGAGGCGCGGGTGATCCGTTCGGGCACCGAACGCACCGGTGTCTACCGCGACCCCGGCGGCGCCCTGCACGCGGTGTTGATGCGCTGCACGCACCTGGGCTGCCTGGTGCGCTTCAACGCTGCCGAGACCAGCTGGGACTGCCCCTGTCACGGGTCGCGGTTCGACGTCACCGGCGCGGTGCTGGAGGGGCCCGCGGCGCGCCCGCTGCCCCGCCGGAGACCGCCCGCCGGGCCGGGGTGAGCGGCCGGGCTCAGCTCCCTGCGGGGGACGCGAGAGCCGGGTCCGCCGGGGCGTCCTCGCCGCGCACCTGGTCGTACACGTCCGCGGTGGCCGCCGCGATGCGGTCCCAGCCGTAGCGGACCACCGCCCGGTCCCGCCCGGCACTGCCGAGCGCCGCGATCGACGACGGCGACGCGAGCAACGCACGCAGCGCGGCCGCCAGCTCGCGCGGCCGCCGCGGCGCCACCAGCACGCCGGTCACTCCGTCCACGACCGTGTCCACCAGCCCGCCGACGGCGCCGGCCACGACCGGGCGCCCGCACGCCATCGCCTCCAGCGCCACGATCCCGAACGGCGCGTACCACGGCACGCAGACGACGGCGTCGGCCGAGCGCAGCAGCGCCGGGACGTCCGCCCGCGCGACCGGGCCGACGAACCGCACCCGGTCGCCGACGCCGCGGTTCGCGGCCAGCGCGTGCAGGCGGGCGACGTCCGGGTCCCCGGGGCCGGTCCCGCCGGCGACCAGCAGCTCGGCGTCCGGCACCCCGGCGAGCGCGGCGATCGTCTCGTCGACGCCCTTGCGCCGCGCCAGGCGGCCCACCGTCACCAGCCGGCGTCGCGGCGAGCGGGGCAGGATCGGGCCGCTCGGGGTGAACACGTCGGTGGACACCCCGCACGGCACGAGCCCGATGCGGCGGCGCGGGACGCCCAACCGGATCAGCTCGACGACCTCGTCGCTGCACGTCGCGACGACCCGGTCCGCCTGGCGGCCCACATACCGCTCGGCCGCGACGCGCCCCGGCGGGCCGGCGTCGTCGCGTCCGTGGTGGCGCCGCTGCACCGAGCCGAGGGCGTGGAAGGTCTGCACGACCGGTACGTCGAGGTCGCGCGCGGCGCCCAGCGCGACCAGGCCCGACGTCCAGAAGTGCGCGTGCACTACCCCGGGACGACGGCGCAACCACGCCGCACGCAGCGTCGCGGCCATCGCCGGCAGGTGCGGCACGAGCTCGTCGCTGGGCACCGGCCGCGCCGGGCCGGCGTCGAGGTGGTGCACCCGCACCCCGTTGCGCATGGTGACCACCGGCGGCAGTTCCGCGCTGTCGCGCCTGGTCCAGACCGTCACGTCGTGGCCCTGGTCCGCGAGCGCCGCCGAGAGTCCACGGACGTGCACGCTCTGCCCACCGGCTTGCTCGTCGAGCGGGCTCGCGTGCGCCGCGACGAGGTCGATGGACCTGGGTGCACGCCCGCCCGTCATGCGCGCCTGTACCCGCCGCGCGCCCGGGTTACTCCGGCGCGCCGGACGTCCACGAGCGGCGCCGCGCGCAGACGACGGCGTCGACGCCGGTGCCGGCGACGGCGCGCGGGCGGTCCTCGGCGGTGACGAGCTCCCAGCGGGCGGGGTCGAGCGCGGCGACCGCGTCGTCGACACCGACCTGCACCTGCCCGGCCGCGGGCGTGGCCGCCCCAGTGACCGGGTCGAGCGGGCGGTGCCCGACGAGCACCAGGGTCCCGCCGGGGGCGACCGCCGCCGCCATCCGCAGCATCATCTCCGCCACCGACCCGGCCACGTGGACGTGCAGGCTCGCGACGAGGTCGTAGTGGCGCGGCTGCGGGATCCAGGTCGCGAGGTCGCCCTCGACCCAGTCGACGCGCCCGGCGACGTCCGCCCCCAGGCTCTCGGCCGTCGAGCGGGCCTGGTTCAGGGCGGTCGCGGAGAAGTCGACCGCGGTGACCCGCCAGCCGCGGGCGGCGAGCCAGAGCGTCTCGGAGCCGTGGCCGCAGCCGGCGTCGAGGGCGCGCCCGGGGCGCAGGTTCGCGACCGCGCCGGTCAGGTGCGCGTTCGGCGGCCGGGCCGCGATCCGGTCGCCGTGCTCGCGCAGGGCCTGCGCCCAGCGCTGCTCCCAGAAGGCCCGGTCGAACTCCCCGGTCACGACGCCCGCTCCGGCGAAACCCTCGGCTCGTCGCGGTCCTGGTGGCCGCGGCGGGCGTCGCGGTCGAAGATCCCGAGGATCTCGGCCGGCCCGCCCGCGGTGCCGATGGCGTGCGGGAGCATCGTCGGGAACTCCGCCGCCTGGTGGGTCTCCACGCGCAGGCGCCGGTTGCCCAGCAGCAGGATCGCCGCGCCGGACAGCACGACGAGCCATTCCCGGCCCGGGTGGGCGCGCAGCCGCGACGGGTCCTCCGGTGGCGGGTCCACCATGCGCTGGCGGACGACGGTGATGCCGGGATCCGCCCGCACGGCCCAGCGCATCGCGTGCCGGGCCGCGTCGTGGACCGGGTTGCTGACGACGTCCTCGGTGGCCGCCTCGACGAGCTGGTCCAGCGAGGTGTCCAGGGCCCGGGCGAGGGTGACGAGCTGGTCCAGCGCCAGGCGTCGCCGCCCGGTCTCGATCCGGCTCAGCGTGGACGGGCTGAGCCGGGCGCGGGCGGCCAGCGTGTCCAGCGACAGGCCCTGCGCCACCCGCAGGGCGCGGATCCGCGTGCGCACCAGGCTGTCGAGCTCACCATCGTCTTGCTGCATAGGCAACAAGGTATGCCATCAGCGCATGGCATGGGTAGCGTCGTCGCTGAAGATCCGTGCGCTGCGAGGAGGCCCCACCATGCCGTTCGAGTCCGACGACCTGCCCGCCACGACCGTCGACGCCGTCGTGATCGGCGGCGGTGCCGCCGGGCTGAACGGCGCCCTGATGCTGGCCCGCTCGCGCCGCTCGGTCGTGGTGATCGACAGCGGCACCCCGCGCAACACGCCCGCCGCGGGCGTGCACGGCCTGCTCGGTCACGACGGGGTGCCGCCCGCGGAGCTGCTCCGCATCGGGCGGGCGGAGGTGCGCCGCTACGGCGGGCGGATCGTGGCCGGCGAGGTGACCTCCGCCGTCCCGCTCGCGGGGGGTGAGCTGCGGTTCGTCATCGGTCTCGCCGACGGGCGCACCCTGGCGGCCCGTCGACTGCTGGTCGCCAGCGGGCTGCGCGACCAGCTCCCCGACGTCCCCGGCCTGGCCGAGCACTGGGGCGGGGCGGTGGTGCACTGCCCGTACTGCCACGGCTGGGAGGTGCGCGACGAGCCCATCGGGGTGCTCGCCGTGGGCCCGGTGTCGGTCCACCACGCGCTGCTGTTCCGGCAGCTGACCGAGGACCTCGTCTACTTCACCCGCGGCACCGACCTGGACCGCGACACCCGGGACGGCTTCGCCGCGCGCGGCGTCCGCGTCGTCGACACCGCGGTTGCGGAGATCGAGTCCGCCGGGAACGCCGTCACGGGCGTGCGCCTCGTCGACGGGCAGGTCGTGCCCCGCCGCGTCGTCGCCGTGGCCACCACCATGCTGGCCCGCACCGAGGGCCTCGACGGCCTGGCCCTGCCGATGGAGGACCTGCCGCACGGCATGGGCCGCCGCTTCGTCACCGGCCCCGCCGGCACCACCACCGTCGCGGGTGTCTGGGTCGCGGGCAACGCCACCGACCTGACCGCCCAGGTCGGCGCCGCCGCCGCCGCAGGCGCCCTGGCCGGCGCGCACCTGAACGCCGACCTCGCCGCCGCCGACACCGCCGCCGCCCGCCGCGACACCGCCGCCTGAACGTTTCGACGAGCGCCGCGGCCCGCCGCGGTCAGCAGGGTCACGACCCCACGCCGGCGACCCGCACGGGTTCGCCCAGCATGGCCGCACAGCCGTCCCGATCCGCCGCAGCGGCTCCGCGGCCTCATAGTGGGCGCCGCGGTTGCGGCCCGACGCCTGCTCTGTGCGTATCAACGATCTGGCGTACGCAGGGCGGGACGCCTCATGATCACCGGGATCGGGACTTGAGGTGCACATACGCACGTCATGTCCCGATCCTGGTGATCATGGCGGGGTGGACCTGCTCGTCGACCTGCCCGAGGGGACGCCCCTCGCGGGCTGATCGCGTCGCGTCGGGAGCTGTCCGCCGTGCCCGGCGAGCCGTCGACCTGGTTCCCTCCCGGGGCCTGCGGCCCGCGGTCGCCGTCGAGGCCGTGCGGGAATCGGTGCCGGTGCGAGCCTCGACGGTTCGTGGCGCAGAACGTGGCACGCGGCGCCGCTTGATGAGATGCGATCTCACATCACCGCTGGTCAGACCCGGTGGGCCCCCGGGGGATCGAACCCCGAACCCGCGGATTAAAAGTCGGCGGCGAGGTGCCCGGCTCGGCGTCTACATGCCCCGGAACAGTGCGTATCAGTGGTCATCGTGGCTCCCGTGTACCCCGCTGGCGTGTCAAGGGACAGCAGCACTTCCCCGTGGGCGGACAGTTGATCTCCCTGCTGGCGGACAACTTATCTCCCTGTCCGGGGCCAGCTGATCTCCTGTTGATCTAGGTCAAGGGGATCACGCCCTT
>JBQTJE010000113.1:0-2996 GCA_052387455.1 Pseudonocardia sp. | reverse complement strand
GGGGCGGTTGCCGCCCCCCCCCGCGCTCCCGGGCGGGGCCGACCCGGCCGGCCCGCGCCCTCCTCGGCTGGGGGGGGCGGCCCCGGCTCGTGGGCGCGGCGGTGCAGGCAGGCCCGATCGGCGGTCTACACCGGGCCGGGCATCGAGATCCCGTAGCCGCGGATCTTGCGGTAGATGGTGGCGCGGGACATCCCCAGATGCCGGGCCGCCTCGGCCTTGTTGCCGTCGGTGTCGAGCAGCGCGTCGACGATCGCGTCGCACTCGATCGCCTCCAGCGGGGTGAGCACGCGGCGGGTGATGGCCCGGCACTCGGGCGGCAGGTCCGCCACGCCCACGACCCCGGTGCGGCGTTTTGCGACGATCTTGCGCAGCACCTGGTAGAGCTGGTCGACGTTGCCCGGCCAGCGGTTGCGCATGAGCACCCGCATCGCCTCGGGCGAGCAGGTGAGGTCGAACCCGCGGGTGAGCCGGGCGAGCAGGTAGGGGACCAGCTCGGCGACGTCCTCCACGTGGTGGCGCAGCGGGGGCACCTCGACCGTGCGCGGGAAGTAGTCGACGACGTCGGTGAGGTCGACCTCGCTGCGCCCGACGGTGATCACCAGCCATGGGCGTTCCGGGTCGGTGGACTCGCGGTGCGGGTCGAGCACGTCGCACAGCGCCTGCACACCCTCGGGCGGCAACCGGTCGACGTGGGTGAGCACCAGCGTGCCGCCCTCGGCGTTCTCCAGTTCCTCGGCGACATCGGTCAGCCAGCCGGGGGAGTAGTGGTCGGCGTCGAGCACCCGCAGGTGCGCCGCCGGGGTGCGGCGCTGGTGGGTGGCGCGGGCCAGGGTGGTCTTGCCGGTGCCGGCCTCGCCCTCCAGGACCAGCCACTCGCGGGCCTGGAAGTGCCGGTCGACGGCCTGGCAGCACTTCGACCACAGCGCCCCCGAGCCGACGACGGCCGGCAGCGCGGCGGGCGGGGCCGGGGTGACGGCCCGCGCGCTGCCGCGGGCGGAGCCGTTGGTGGGCAGGACCTGCACCTGCACCACACCGCCGGACAGGCCGCCCTCGGCCCAGCTGGGCCGGCACTGCACGCGGGCTGTGGCACCGCTGGGCAGGTCGAGCATCAGTTGCTGGCGTCGCCCGGTGCCCAGTGCCTCCGTGGCACCGGCGAGCAGCGGGGTCTGGTCGCGCGGGTCGAGCAATTCACGAGCCCGGTCGTTCATCATCAGCAGGTCCTCGCTGATCGCGAGGATCGCCCCGGAGCTGCGCCGGCACGCGGAGAGGTAGTCGTGCAGCAGGGCCAGCTCGCGCCGCCCGGACTGGGCCAGCAACGTCTCCTCGATGCGCCGGGCGAGCGTGCCGGCCATGCCGGCCATCATGAGGTTGGCCTCGCGGCGCCAGCAGGTGAGGTCGAGAACGCCCATGATCTTGCCCGAGATGGGGTGCCGGATCGGCGCGCCGGCACACGCCATGTCCTCCAGGTGCTCGACGTAGTGCTCGTGGCCGAACACCACGGCGGGCCCGCGGCCCTCCAGGGCCGTGCCGATGCCGTTCGTGCCGACGTAGCGCTCGGCGTAGCTGAAGCCGGGCGCGAGCCAGATGCGGTCGAGGTGCTGGGCCAGGCCCGAGTCGCCGGTGCGCCGCTCCAGGACCACGCCGTCGTCGTCGGTGAGGATGACGCTGACCGGCTCGGTGGCGAACTGGTCGGCCACCTCGTCGATGATCGGGCGGGCCGTGCGCAGCAGCAGGGAGTCGCGGTCGGACTCGGTCTCGTAGGGCAGATCCAGGTGGTCGGCCGCCACGTCGAAGTGGCGCGAGCGGGTCCAGGACGCGAGGATCGGCTCGCGGACCGCGCCGGGATCGAGCGGGTCGTCCACGAGGAACTGCACGCGGGCGCGGGCCACTCGATCGGGTACGGCCTCCGGAACCTTGCGCAGCGCCGCGCCGACCCGGCCGTCAGCCGCGGAGCGGCTGCCGTGCCCATCCCCATGGCCCAACCGGAGAACCCCCTACTCGGAGCGGTCGTCGATCCGTGCGCGAGCGACGTGCCGCGGACAGCGGTCACCGATCCGGACGGTACAGACCGGACGCCCGCCAGGGTAGAGGAGCTCAGACAACGAGGAAGCGTCTCATATTGAGACCTCCATCCCGGCATCGGGACGGTGTGATTCCCAGCACGAGACGAGCGAGCCGGAAGGCCCGCGCCCTGATGACGCGCCCGTCCCGTGTTCCACCTCCGTAAGTCGGCGACGCCCGCGTCCGTCCCGGCCCACGGGGTCCACCACAACACCGTGAGGAGTTGACGTGAGTCGGCAGAGCTTGGCTAAGGCTCACCAGAAGATTCAGGAACTCTCCTGGGAGCCGCAGTACCACGAGCCGTACCTCAAGTACGGAACCGACTACACCTTCCGCAAGGCCTCGAAGAAGGACCCGCTGAAGCAGGTCCTGCGGTCCTACTTCCCCATGCAGGAGGAGAAGGACCACCGCGTCTACGGCGCGTCTGACGGCGCTATCCGCGGGAACATGTTCCGCCAGGTCCAGGAGCGTTGGCTGGAGTGGCAGAAGCTCTTCCTGTCGATCATCCCGTTGCCGGAGGTCTCGGCCGCCCGGTCGATGCCGATGCTGTTCCACGTGGTTCCGAACCCGGAGCTGCACAACGGCCAGGCGATCCAGATGATCGACGAGGTTCGGCACAGCACGATCCAGCAGAACCTCAAGCGCCTCTACATGAACAACTACATCGACCCGGCAGGCTTCAACAACAGCCTGCGGAACTTCCACAGCGACTACTGCGGCACCATCGGCCGCCAGTTCGCCGAGGGGTTCATCACGGGCGACGCGATCACCGCGGCCAGCATCTACCTGACGATCGTCGCCGAGACGGCGTTCACGAACACCCTGTTCGTGGCCATGCCGGCCGAGGCTGCGGCCAACGGTGACTACCTGCTGCCCACGGTGTTCCACTCCGTGCAGTCCGACGAGTCGCGGCACATCTCGAACGGCTACGCCAC
>JBQTJE010000112.1:0-28386 GCA_052387455.1 Pseudonocardia sp. | reverse complement strand
GACAGGGGCCCACCCGGGTGGTGGTCCGACTGGACGGTTCCTTGTTCCTCTCTGGTGCGCTGGTCGACCTCACTTTGTGACCTAAGTGCGGTCGAAGGGCCGTTCTGACAGCACTTAGGTCACTAAGTGCGGGTCGTGGCCCACAGCGGGCGGCCTGCTCGGTCAACGACGTCGGGGGTGGGGTGGTTCCCCTGCGGGGGCGGGGGCTTCGGCTAGCCGTCGACGGCGGCGAGCGGGGTGCCCACGAGTCCGGCGGCGAGGGTGTTGCCGGTGGGTGGGTCGATGAGCAGGAAGCTGCCGGTGGCGCGGATGTCGGCGTAGTCGTCGACGGGTAGCGGGTCGGCGGTGCGTAGCGACACGTGCGCGATGTCGTTGGTGGTGAGCTCGGTGGGGGGGTCGGTGAACCGGTAGGTGTCGGTGTCGAGCCGTTCGGTGATGGCGCCGATGATCGCCTGCGTGGTGCGGGTGCCGTGTTTGAGCAGCAACCGGGCGCCGGGGCGCAGCGGGGTGTCGGCCAGCCAGCACAGGGTGGTGTCGAGCTCGTCGGTGACCCTGGGTGGGGTGTCGGCCGCGGCGAGGACGTCGCCGCGGCAGATGTCGATGTCGTCGGCGAGCAGCACGGTGACGCTGCGGCCCGCGCCCGCCGCGGGCAGCGGACCGTCGGCGGTGTGCACGGCTGCGACGGTGGTGCGCCGCCCGCCGGGGAGCACGACGACCTCGTCGCCGGGGCAGACGGTGCCGGCGGCGACCTGCCCGGCGTAGCCGCGGTAGTCGCCGCTGTGCTCGCGGATGACGTACTGCACCGGCATCCGGAACGGTGCGTCCACCTCCGGCCCGGTGACGGGCACGGTTTCGAGGTGTCCGAGCAGGGTGGGCCCGTCATACCAGGGGGTGCGTTCGGAGCGCTCGACGACGTTGTCGCCGACCAGTGCGGAGACCGGGATCGTCACCACGGCGTCGTCGACGAAGCCCAGGGAGCGGGCGAGGCCGGCGAAGTCCTTGCCGATCGCGGTGAGCAGTGCCTCGTCGTAGTCCACGAGGTCGATCTTGTTGATGGCCAGGACGAGTCGCGGGACGCGCAGCAGCGCGAGGACCGCAGCGTGCCGGCGGGTCTGCTCGACCACACCGTGGCGGGCGTCGACGAGCAGCACGGCAAGCTCCGCGGTGGACGCGCCGGTGACGGTGTTGCGGGTGTACTGGACGTGGCCGGGGGTGTCGGCGAGGACGAACTCGCGCCGCGGGGTGCCGAAGTAGCGGTAGGCGACGTCGATGGTGATGCCCTGCTCGCGTTCGGCGCGCAGCCCGTCGACCAGCAGTGACAGGTCCGGGGTGGTCAGGCCCTTGTCGACCGAGGCTCGGTGCACGGCCTCGATCTGGTCGACCAGTACCGACTTGGTGTCGTAGAGCAGCCGGCCGACCAGGGTCGACTTGCCGTCGTCGACGGAGCCGGCCGTGGCGAACCGCAGGAGATCGCGGGACTCCGCTGAGCTGCCCATCAGAAGTAGCCTTCCCGCTTGCGGTCTTCCATGGCCGCCTCCGAGAGGCGGTCGTCGGCGCGGGTGGCGCCGCGTTCGGTGAGCCGCGAGGCGGTGACCTCGGCGATCACCTCGTCCAGGGTGGACGCTGTGGACTCGACCGCGCCGGTGCAGGAGCCGTCGCCCACGGTGCGGTAGCGGACCGTGCGGCGTTGCAGCGCCTCGCCGTCGCGGGGCCCACCCCACGGGCCCTGGGCGAGCCACATCCCGTCGCGGCGGAACACCTCGCGCTCGTGGGAGTAGTAGATCGACGGCAGTTCGATCCTCTCGCGCTGGATGTAGCGCCACACGTCCAGCTCGGTCCAGTTGGAGATGGGGAACACCCGCACGTGCTCGCCCGGGGCGTGCCGGCCGTTGTAGAGGTTCCACAGCTCGGGGCGCTGCCGGCGCGGGTCCCACCGGCCGAACCCGTCACGCAGCGACAGGATCCGTTCCTTGGCCCGGGCGCGTTCCTCATCACGGCGGCCGCCGCCGAACACCGCGTCGAACCGGTGGGCGACGATCGTGTCGAGCAGCGGGGTGGTCTGCAGCGGGTTTCGGGTGCCGTCGGGGCGTTCGTGCAGGCGGCCGTCGTCGATCCAGTCCTGCACGTGGGCCGTGTGCAGCCGCAACCCCAGCCGCTCGACCAGCCGGTCCCGGAACTCGATCACCTCCGGGTAGTTGTGCCCGGTGTCGACGTGCAGCAACGGGAACGGCACCGGCGCCGGCGCGAACGCCTTCACCGCCAGCGCCACCAGCAGCGTGGAGTCCTTGCCCCCGGAGAACAGGATCACCGGACGGTCGAACTCCCCGGCCACCTCCCGGAAGATGTGGATCGCCTCGGACTCCAGGGCGTCGAGCGCGTCCATCGCGGTCGTCATGCGTGCGGTCGTCATGAATGCAGCCCGCACTCGGTCTTGGCCCGGCCCGCCCAGCGACCCGACCGCGGATCCGCGCCGGCCGCGGGCTTCACCGTGCACGGTGCGCAGCCGATCGACGGGTAGCCCGCCGCCACCAGCGGGTTCACCAGCACGTGGTGCTCGGCGATGTAGGCGTCCATGTCGGCGTCACTCCAGGCGGCGAGCGGGTTGACCTTCACCAGCCCGAACCGCTCGTCCCACGTCACCAGCGGCGTGCCCGCCCGGGTGGGCGCCTCCACCCGCCGCACCCCGGTCACCCACGCGTCGTAACGCGCCAACGTCCGCTCCAGCGGCACGACCTTGCGCAGCGCGCAGCAACGGTCCGGCTCCCGCGCGAACAGGTCACGGCTCAGCAGCTCGTCCTGCTCGGCCACCGTGTGATCGGGCAACGCGTCCACGATCCGCACGTCGTACACCGTGCCCACCGCATCCCGGGTCCCGATCGTCTCCGGGAAGTGGTAACCGGTCTCCAGGAACAGCACGTCCACCCCCGGCCGGGCCAGCGCCGCCATCCGCACCAGCACCGCGTCCTGCATGTTCGACGCCACGACGAACCGGTCCTCGAACGTCGCGGCCGTCCAGGCGAGCACCTGCTCGGCCGTCGCGTCCGGGCCCAGCTCGGCGGCGCCGCGCTCCGCGAGCGCGCGCCCGTCGGTCGTGGTGGTCATGTCGTCACCTCGGGGACTCCGATTCCGATCATGGTCAGGGCGAAGGTGCGCAGGCAGGACGCGCACCACCAGGCGCCCGCGGGCACCCGCTCGGTGCGCTCGGCGGGGCGCAGGTCCTCGTCGCCGCAGTAGGGGCAGTAGAAGGGGACGGCCCGCTCGGTCACCGCGTGTCCCCGGGTGGCGTGTCCCCGGGTGGCGTGTCCCCGGGTGGCGTGTCCCCGGGTGGCGTGTCCCCGGGTGGCGTGTCCCCGGGTGGCAGCAAAGCCACTTTCACGCCACCGGATGGCGTGAAAGTGGCTTTGCTGCCATCGACGGGCGGTGCGGCGGCGGTCACCTGAGGTCGTCCTCGTCGGCGCGTCCGACCCATTGGGCGAACCGCTCGTCCGGCTCCCGCTGCGCGGTGAAGCGCCGCACGATCCGGTCGACGTAGTCGCCCAGCTCCGCGCTGGTGATCTTCAGCCCGCGCAGCTTGCGACCGAACCCGGCGTCGAGCCCCAGGCCGCCGCCGAGGTGCACCTGGAAGCCCTCGACCTGGTTGCCGTCCGCGTCCGGGACGATCATGCCCTTGAGCCCGATGTCCGCGGTCTGGGTGCGGGCGCAGGAGTTGGGGCAGCCGTTGAGGTGGATGGAGATCGGCGCCTCGCCTGCCGGCAGCTCGTCGGCCAGCCGCTGCTCCAGCTCGGCGACCAGCCGGATCGCCCGCTCCTTGGTCTCGACGATCGCGAGCTTGCAGTACTCGATGCCGGTGCACGCCATGGTGGCGCGCCGCCACGGCGACGGGGTGGCGGGCAGGCCCAGCCCGGCCAGCGCGTCGACGAGCGAGGTGAGGTTCGCCTCCGGCACGTCCAGCACGACGATCCTCTGCTGGGGGGTGAGCCGCACCCGGCGCGAGCCGGCGGCCTCCGCGGTCTTGGCGAGGTCGATCAGCGTGGTTCCGGAGACCCGTCCGGACGAGGGCGCGACGCCGACGTAGTGGCGCCCGTCGGTCTGGCGGTGCACGCCGATGTGGTCGATGGGCCGCTCGGGGACCTCCGGTGCGGGGCCGTCGACGAGCGCCCGGCCGAGGTACTCCTGCTCCAGCACCCGGCGGAACTCCGCCGCGCCCCAGTCGGCGACGAGGAACTTGATCCGTGCGCGGTGCCGCAGCCGGCGGTAGCCGTAGTCGCGGAACACCGACACGATGCCGCACCACACGTCGGGCACCTCGTCGAGCGGCACCCACGCCCCGAGCCGCTGCGCGATCTTGGGGTTGGTGGACAGACCCCCGCCCACCCACACGTCGAAGCCGGGGCCGTGTTCGGGGTGCACGACGCCGACGAACGACACGTCGTTCACCTCGTGCGCGACGTCCTGCTGCCAGGAGATCGCGGTCTTGAACTTGCGTGGCAGGTTCGAGTACTCCGGGTCGCCCACGTAGCGGCGCACGATCTCGGCGATCGCCGGCTCCGGGTCGAGGACCTCGTCGGCGGAGACCCCGGCGACCGGCGAGCCGAGCACGACCCGCGGGGTGTCGCCGCACGCCTCGGTGGTCTGCATGCCCAGGCTCTCCAGCCGCTGCCAGATCGCGGGCATGTCCTCGATGCGGATCCAGTGGTACTGGATGTTCTGCCGGTCGGTGACGTCGGCGGTGTCGCGGGCGTAGGTCTGCGAGATCTCGCCGAGCGCGAGGAGCTGCTCGGTGGTCAGCGCCCCGCCGTCGAGGCGGACGCGGAGCATGAAGTACTCGTCGTCGAGCTCCTCGGGCTCCAACGCTGCGGTGCGCCCGCCGTCGATGCCCGGCTTGCGCTGGGTGTAGAGGCCCCACCAGCGCATCCGGCCACGCAGGTCCGCCGGGTCGATCGAGGCGAACCCGCGCTTGGCGTAGACGTTCTCGATGCGCGCCCGGACGTTGAGGCCGTTGTCGTCCTTCTTCGTCCGCTCGTTGGGGTTGAGCGGTTCGCGGTGGCCGAGCTTCCACTGGCCTTCGCCGCGCTTGCGCTTGCCGGGTGCTGTCGGTGGAGTGGTGGGGGGCACGTCGGCGCCTTCGGGTCGCGGCCGGGCACGGCGCGCCTGCGGTGCGCAGGCAGGGCATGACGTCCGGCGGGGTGGCTGGGATCAGCGAGCGGCCGGACAGAGCGCGCTGCAGACCCGGTGCAGGTCGACGTGGCGCCGGGCGACGAGCCGGAGCGTCAACGCTCCGGCGGCCGTCGCAGTCATGTGCACAGCGTGCCACCTGTCCCGGCCCGTGGCCAACATCGCCCGGATGCTGGGAGGGGAGTCACAGCGCGACGACCCGCACCTCCGGGCGGCGCGTCCGTCCGGGCGGGGCGTCCGTCCCGCTGGTTAAGGTCTCCCCCGACCTGGCGGGACCGGCCCGCCGCCCCGTCGAGAGGTGACCGGCGTGCTGAACCACCACCGCGAGGGCAGCGGCCCCCCGCTCGTCCTGATCCACGGCGTCGGCCATCACTGGCAGGCGTGGCGGCCGGTGATCGAGCGGCTCACCGGCGAGTTCGAGGTGTTCGCCTGCGACTCGCCCGGGTTCGGCGGCTCGCCGCCACTGGCGCGCGGGGTCGAGCCCACGGTCTGGGCCTACGTCGAGGCGTTCGAGAAGTTCTTCTCCGACCACGGCCTGGAGCGCCCGCACGTCGCGGGCAACTCGATGGGTGGCGCGATCGCGCTGGAGCTCGCCCGCCGCGGGTCGGTGGCGTCCGCGACGGCGCTGTCCCCGGCCGGGTTCTGGACGCGCGGCGAGCTGCACTACGCGCAGACCTTCCTGCGCACCATCGGCGCCATCCCGACCCCGGTGCGCCCCGCCGTCCTGGCCGCGGCGCGCACCCGCGCCGGGCGCACGGCGCTGTTCCCGCTGATCGTCGGCCGGCCCGGCGACCTGCCCGGCGACGAGGCCGTCGCCACCCTCACCGACCTGTGGGCCGCGCCCGCGTTCGCCGGTGCGTTGCGGGCCTTCGACCACTACGAGTTCACCGCGGGCCACGAGCTCGACGGCGTGCGCGTCACCGTCGCGTGGGGGGACAAGGACCGGCTGCTGCCCTACCGGCGCCAGGCCCCCCGGGCCCGGGCCGCGCTGCCGCACGCCCGCCACGTCACCCTCGACGCCGGGCACGTGCCGTACACCGACGCGCCCGACGCGGTCGCCGACGTCGTCCGCACCACCGCGACCGGGTCCTGACGGTACTGCCGGACGGGTCTGCCAGGCCGCGTGCCGCTGGATCGGGTGAGGACGCCCGCCGCGCCTGATCGGCTCCTCTAGGGTCGGCGGACACCGGCGGGGGGAGCGTCATGGCAGGCAGGCACGCGCGACGGGTCGGGGCCCTGGCGCTGGTGACCACGGCGCTGGTCGGGCTCGGGGTGGGGCCCGCGGCAGCAGAGACACCGGCGGCCGCCCAGGCCGGCCCGTACCGGGTGGTGCCGTGCGCCGACATCGGTGCGGACCCCTCGGCGCTGGCCGCCGACGCGCAGGTGGAGTGCGGGCTGCTGGACGTGCCCGAGAACCGGTCCGTCGCAGGCAGCGCCACGATCTCCCTCGCCGTGCTCGTCGCCCGCCCGACCGGCCCGGACCGCTTGCCCGACCCGCTCGTGTTCGCCCAGGGCGGGCCCGGCGGGGCGACGATCGAGACCTATCTCGCGCTGTCGGACGTGGTCATCGGCGGGGCGCTGGCGCAGGGTCGCGACGCCGTGCTGTTCGACCAGCGCGGCACCGGTGCGTCGCGCCCGGGCCTGTTCTGCGCCGAGCTCGACGAGCTGATCGTCCGCACCGCGGAGCAGGATCTCAGCCCCGAGGAGAGCACCCGCGGCTACGCCGACGCGCTGGGCGAGTGCCGGGCCCGGCTGGTGGCCGAGGGCATTGACCTCGCGGGCTACACGACCGCCGAGAACGCCGCCGACGTGGAGGCGCTGCGAGTGGCGCTGCGCTACGAGCAGATCAACTTCTACGGCGTCTCCTACGGCACCGCGCTCGGGCTGGAGCTGCTCCGCAGCCACCCGCAGGGCGTGCGCAGCGCGGTCCTCGACGCGGTGGTGCCGCCCCAGGTGAACTTCATCGAGGACGTGCCGGCCAGCTTCGACGGGGCGCTCACCGCGCTCGTCTCGGCCTGCACCGCCGACACCCGGTGCAACGCCGAGTACCCCGACCTGGAGCAGACCCTGCTCGCGCAGGTGCAGCGACTGAACCGCGAGTCGATCCGGGTGCCCGTCACCGATCCGGCCAGCGGCATCACCTATCAGGTCCCGATGGACGGCGACGACCTGATCGGCGTCGTGTTCCAGCTCCTCTACCCCACGGAGCTGCTCGGCGCGATCCCGCTGCTCGTCGACGAGGTGCGCAACGAGCGATACGCCGCGCTCGGCGACATCATCGGGCTCTTCATCTTCGACCGCACCCTCGCCCGCGGCATGTACCACTCCGTGCAGTGCGCCGAGGACGCCGACATCGACCCGAACCGCCCGCCCGTCGCGGGCGTCCGTCCCGCCGTCGCCGAACTCGGCGAGCTGGGGGTGCGTGACTTCCTCGTCGGCTGCGCCCGCTGGGCCGTCCCGGCGGTGGGACCCTCCGCCGACGCGCCCGTGACCAGCGACGTCCCGACGCTGCTGCTGTCCGGCCGCTTCGACCCGATCACCCCCGCGGCCAACGCGGCCACCGTCGCCGCCACGCTGCCCCGCTCCCGGTCCTACACGTTCCCCAACACCGGACACGGCGCGTTCGGCAGCGAGCCGTGCGCGGAGCAGATCGTCACCTCCTTCCTCGACGACCCCACCGGGCAGCCCGCCGACGACTGCCTCGCCGCCCTCGGCGCGCCCAGGTTCTACGCCGACGAGGACATCGTGAGCGTTCCCGCGCTGCCCCGGCTCGCCGGCCTGCAGGGCCGCAGCGGCATCGAGCTGGCCGTCTTCGGCGGGGCGGTGCTCGTGCTGCTGACGGCGTGGCTGCTGCTCCCGCTCGCCTGGCTGATCCGGCTCGCGCGGGGCCGGCGCCGCCCCGGGCCGCCGTCGCGGCTCGCCCGGGCCGTTCCGTGGCTGGTCGTGCTGGACGGGCTCGTCCTCGTCGGGTTCGCGGTGGCGCTGGGCGTGGTGGTGTTCCGGGCGGTCGAGGGCGACCAGGCGATCCTGCTGTTCGGGCTGCCCGCCGGCTCGGCGTGGGTCCTCGCGCTGCCCGCCGTCGCGATCGTGCTGGGCCTGCTCGTCGGGCTGGGCGTGATCGCCGGGCTGCGCGCCGGGGGATGGCGGGTGTGGCGACGGATCTACCTGGCGCTGCTCGGTGTCGCGGCGGTGAGCTGCACCGTCCTGCTGGGGTCGTGGGCGCTGGGGTGACCGTTGGCAGCAAAGCCACTTTCACGCCAGCTGGTGGCGTGAAAGTGGCGTTGCTGCCACGTGGCGTGCGTGCGGGCGGGCGGGCGCGGGGGCGACGGGGTGGGGCCGGGGGCCGGGGGGCGACGGTCAGCGGCCCTGCCAGCGCGGCTCGCGGCGCTCGGCGAACGCCGCCGCGCCCTCCCGCGCGTCGGAGCTACCGAAGATCACCTTCAGCTCCTCGCGCTGGCGCGCCCACACCTCGTCCGCGGGCCAGGTGGGCGCCTCGACCAGCACCCGCTTGGCGGTACGCACCGCCAGCGGACCGTTGCGGGTGATGCGCGCGGCCAGCTCGTGGGCGCCCGCCAGCGCTGCACCGGGCTCGGTGAGCCGGTTGACCAGCCCGAACCGGTGGGCGTCGACGGCCGAGAGCGGGTCGCCGGTGAGAGCGAGCTCCATCGCGATCTGGTACGGGATGCGCTGCGGCAGCCGGATCAGCCCCCCGGCGCCCGGGATCAGCCCGCGCCGGACCTCCGGCACGCCGAAGGTCGCCTCGCGGGAGGCGACGACCAGGTCGCAGGCCAGCATCAGCTCGCAGCCCCCGGCCAGGGCGTAGCCCTCCACGGCGGCGATCAGCGGCTTGGCGGGCGGCGCCTCGGTGAGCCCGCCGAAGCCGCGCCCGCTGATGTGCGGGCGCTCGCCGGCGAGGAAGGCCTTGAGGTCCATCCCGGCGCAGAACGAGCCACCCGCGCCGGTGAGGATGCCGACGGTGAGCGCGTCGTCGGCGTCGAACTCGTCCATGGCGGCGGCGAGCGCGGTGCTCAGCGCCTGGTTGACGGCGTTGCGGGCCTGCGGCCGGTTGAGCGTGACCACGGCGACGGAACCGGACCGTTCGAACAGCACCTCGTCGGACATGGCGTGAGCCTAGGGATCAGCGCGAGCTCAGCGCAGCCAGGTGACCGGCGGGTCGAACGGTGCGCGCGGCACGGGTGGGTTGCCGTGCGGCGTGCCGAGGTAGACCCACGCGGCCACCTCCTCGGACTCGGCAAGGCCCAGGTGCGCGCGCACCTTCGGCGCCCCGCCGAACCAGCCGGAGCGCCACATCGCCCCGAACCCGCGGGCGTGCGCGGCCAACGTGAGCCCGTAGGCCACGCACGTGGCGGCGGCCCGCTGCTCGCGCACCGGGATCTTCGGGTGCGGTCGGGGCGCCCCCACCACGACGACGATCATCGGGGCGCGCAGCGCCTTCGCCCGCGCCCGGTCGAGCTCGTGCTCGGTGACCGACGGGTGGCGGTCCGCGGTGGCCGCGGCGAACGCCTCGCCGAGCGGTCCGCGGCCGGCGGCGTCGACCACCACGAACCGCCACGGCCGCAGCCGGCCGTGGTCGGGCGCGGCGCAGGCGGCGCGCAGCAACTCGTCGAGCTGCGCGGGGTCGGGCGCCGGGGCGGCGAGCGACGGGCACGAGCGGCGGCTGTGCAGCAGGGCGAGGGGGTCGGTCGTCATCTCCCGGACTCCTCCCGCCGTGTCTGCCTGCGTGCAGATGAGGCTACCCTCATCCGGTGCTTGACGGCTTCCGCTTCGGCATCGAGCACGAGTGCGCCCTGCTGCACGCCGACGGGTCGTTCGCCGACTTCACGACGTTGAGCTTCGCCGCGGCGCAGGCCGTCGTCGACGCGCTGCCGGAGACCGACGACCCCGACCTGAGGGTCGGTGACCAGGGGATCAAGCGCAAGCGCTGGTACGTGGAGGGTTACGAGCGGTTCGACGAGCAGGGGCAGCTGCTCCGCTGTGATCCCAAGGGCATCGAGATCCGCACCCGCATCCACGACTCGGTGGACGCAGCGGTCGGTGCGCTGCGTGCCGACCAGTCGCTGCTCGACGCGGCGGCTTCCGCCCGAGGGCTCACCCCCGTCGCGATCGGGTTCAACCCGGTGCGCTCGCACTATGCGGTGGTGCCCCCGCTCAACGGATGGGAGCGCCGCCACCGGCAGGGCTCGCCGGAGGAGCGCACGGCCGACCTGCACATGGTGACCTACGGCCCCGACCTCAACCTCTCGTGCGCCGCGCTCGACCCCGCCGCGACCGTCGACGCGGCGCGCAAGCTCACCCACTACAGCCCGTGGCTGGTGCCGCTGTCGTTCTCCGCGCCGTTCCGCGACGGCGCGCCGTGGGGCGGGCTGTCGGCGCGCACGGCCGTGCGCACCGGGGTGCGGCCGGCGGTGCTGGTCTTCCTCGGCCCGGACGATCCGCAGATCACGTCGGACCCCTCGCTCACCCAGCTCGCGCGGCTGCCCGCCGAGATCGGCCGGATCGAGTTCAAGGCGTTCGACGCCTGCGCCGACCCGGCCCTCTACGGCGAGCTGCTCAGCCTGCTCGCCGGGCTGGTGCTCGACGACACCCTGCCCGGCCGCGCGACCGTCCCCGACGCCGCGATGCACCGCCGGGTGGCCGGCCCCGGCCTGACCGACGACGACGTGCACGCCCGCACCGGCGCACTGCTCGACGCCGCCGAGGCCGCGCTGGCGTCCTGCCCGGCGCACGTGGCCCGGCTCGCGTCGCTGCGCGGCCGCTGGACCCGTCGCGAATGCCCCGCCGCCGACATGCTGCGCCGCCACGCCGCCGGCGCCCCCCTCCCCGCCGCACCGTAACCCCGCCCGGCGAGTCCGCGTTCTCGACCCGGCGAGTCCGCGTTCTCGACCCGGCGAGTCCGCGTTCTCGACCCGGCGAGTCCGCGTTCTCGACACGGCGAGTCCGCGAATCCGGCACGACGCGCGGGCGTTCGCCGCCGTCCTCAGGAGTACGAGTGGTCCGAGTCCGGGTAGACCCCGCCGCGCACCTCGTCCCCGAAGCGCCTGGCGGCGTCCAGCAACTGCCCACCGAGGTCGGCGTACTGCTTGACGAATCGCGGCGTGCGGCCCCGGTTCATGCCTGCCATGTCCGACCAGACCAGCACCTGCGCGTCGGTGTCCGGGCCCGCGCCGATCCCGATCGTCGGGATGACCAGCTCGGCCGTCACCCGCTTGGCGACGTCGGCCGGCACCATCTCCAGCACCACCGAGAAGGCCCCCGCCGCCTGCAGCGCGAGCGCGTCCTCAACGAGGCGCCGCTCGCCGACGTGCCCGCGGCCCTGCACCCGGTAGCCGCCGAGCGCGTGCTCGCTCTGGGGGGTGAAGCCGAGGTGTGCCATCACCGGGATGCCGGACCCGGCCAACGCCTCGACCTGCGGCACGAACCGCGCCCCGCCCTCCAGCTTGACGGCGTGCGCGCCACCTTCCTTCATGAACCGGAACGACGTGGCGAGGGCTTGTTCGGGGCCGAGCTGGTAGCTGCCGAAGGGCAGGTCGGCCACCACGAGCGCGCTCTTCGCCCCTCGGGTGACCGCTTTGACCAGCGGCAAGAGTTCGTCGACCGTCACCGGCAGGGTGTTCTCGTAGCCGTAGACGTTGTTGGCCGCCGAGTCGCCGACCAACAGCACGGGGATGCCGGCGGAGTCGAAGATCTCCGCGGAGTAGACGTCGTAGGCGGTGAGCATCGGCCAGCGCTCGCCGCGCTCCTTCAGCTCGCGGAGATGGTGGATGCGCGTGCGCTTCGGGGCCGCCGCGTTGGAGCGGTACGGGGCCTGGACCTCGCCCTGTACCTCTGCCTGGACCGGCGTCTGAAGCTGAGGGGCGGCCGCGTGCGGATCGGGCTGAGACATCGTTGTCCGTCCTCCCTCGAGGCCCGTCGCGCGGGTCCCCGGGTCGTCAGGTGGTGACGTGGTCAAGCCTGACACCGGTGCCGGATCGCGGCGCCTCCGAGCGACGCAGTTCACACACCGGCTGCCGAATCGCGGACTCGCCGTGTCGAAATCGCGGACTCGCCGTGTCGAGAACGCGGACTCGCGGAGGGTTAGGAGTCGGGGACCTCGCGGCGGATCTCGTCGAGCCAGATCCGGGCGGACAGGTCCGACGGGGCGCGCCAGTCACCGCGTGGGGACAGCGACCCGCCCGCGGACACCTTGGGCCCGTTGGGGATCGCGGAGCGCTTGAACTGGCTGAACCCGAAGAACCGCTGCGCGAACACCTCCAGCCACGCCTTGATCTCGGCGGGGGAGTACTCGGGCCGCTTGTCGTCGGGATAGCCCGGCGGCCAGGGCCCGCGGGCGGCGTCGCCCCACGCATGCCCGGCCAGGAACGCGATCTTCGACGGCCGGAACCCGTGGCGCAGGACGTGCCAGAGGGTGAAGTCCGCCAGCGCGTACGGGCCGACGGACGCCTCGCTGCTCTGCACCTGCTCGTCCTCGCCGGCCGGCACGAGCTCGGGGGTGATCTCGGTGTCGAGGACGTCGCGGAGCACGGCGTCGACGTCCTCGGTGAACTGCCCCGAGGACGCCACGAACCGGATCAGGTGCTGGATCAGGGTCTTCGGTACCCCGGAGTTGACGGTGTAGTGCGACATCTGGTCGCCGACGCCGTAGGTGCACCAGCCCAGCGCCAGCTCGGAGAGGTCGCCGGTGCCGAGCACGATGCCGCCGCGCTGGTTGGCCGCGCGGAACAGGTAGTCGGTGCGCAGCCCGGCCTGGACGTTCTCGAAGGTGACGTCGTACACCGGCTCGCCCGCGGCGAACGGGTGGCCCAGCTCGGAGAGCATGAGTCGCGCGGTCTCGGTGATGTCGATGGTCTCGAAGGTGACGCCGAGCGCGGCGCAGAGCCGCTCGGCGTTGCCGCGGGTGCGGGTGCCGGTGGCGAATCCGGGCAGGCTGAACGCCAGGATGTCCGCGCGCGGACGCTCCTCGCGGTCCATCGCCCGGGCGGCGACGATCAGGGCGTGGGTCGAGTCGAGCCCGCCGGACACGCCGATCACGACCTTTGGCGCCCCGATGGCCCGCAGGCGCTGCTCCAGGCCGGCGACCTGGATGTTGTAGGCCTCGTAGCAGTCCTGATCCAGCCGGGCCGGGTCGGCCGGCACGAACGGGAACCGCTCCACGACCCGCCGCAGGCCGATGTCGCCGGTCGGCGGCCCCACGGTGAACCCGACGCGGCGGAAGTCGTCGACCCGGGCGGCGTGGTGGCGCCGGTTGTCCTCGAAGGTGCCCATGCGCAGTCGCTCGGCGCGCAGCAGGTCGAGGTCGACGTCGGCGACGGAGCGCCGCGGCCCCCGGGGGAACCGCTCGGTGTCGGCGAGCAGGCGGCCGTTCTCCCAGATCATCGTCTGGCCGTCCCACGCGAGGTCGGTGGTCGACTCGCCCTCGCCCGCGGCGGCGTAGACGTAGGCGGCGAGGCAGCGCCCCGACGCCGAGCGGGCGAGCAGGCAACGGTCCTCGGCGCGCCCGACGGTGATGGGCGAGCCCGAGAGGTTGACGAGCACGGTCGCCCCGGCCAGCGCGGCCTCGGCGCTGGGCGGGACCGGCACGAACATGTCCTCGCAGATCTCGACGTGCAGCACGAACCCGGGCACGTCCTCGGCGGCGAACAGCAGGTCCGGCCCGATCGGGACGTCCGCACCGGCCACCCGGACCGTCCCGCGGACGTCGTCGCCGGGGGTGAGCTGGCGCCGCTCGTAGAACTCGCGGTAGTTCGGCAGGTACGACTTCACCGCCACGCCGAGCACCCGCCCGCGGTGGATCACGGCGGCGGCGTTCAGGATGCCGTGGCGGTACCGCAGCGGCGCGCCGACGACCAGCACGGGCAGCAGGTCCGCCGACCCGGCGACGACGACGTCGAGCGCGCGCTGCACCTCGTCGAGCAGGGTGTCCTGCGCGACGACGTCCTCCAGCGAGTAGCCCGAGAGCGTCAGCTCGGGGAACACCGCGAGCGCGACGCCCTCGTCGTGGCACTCGCGGGCCGTGGCGAGCACGGACGCGGCGTTGGCCGCCGGGTCGCCGAGCGCGGTGCGCAGCGTGCAGGCGGCGACGCGGGCGAATCCGTGGCGGTAGGCGGAGCGGACGTGAGCATCGCGGGCAGGCGCCACCGGCGCAGTGTGCCGCACGTCCCGGGCCGGCGCTCGGGGCCGGCGGTGCGCCCTCGCCGACGGCGCCGACGCGGAGCTCGGCCGCCTGTCACCCGGTCCGGGCCTGCGTGGCGGGGCGCCGCCCCCGCGCTGGCATGCTGGCCGGGTGTCTCCCCGCCGCACGTCCCTCGGCGGCGCCGCCGTCGCCGCGCTCGCCGCCCTGCTCGCCGGGTGCACGTCGGTGATCCCCGGCGAGCCGAGTGCGGCCGATCCCGCGGCCGGCCTCGAGGCCTACTACGACCAGCAGCTGACGTGGGGCTCGTGCGAGACGTTCGCCGCGGACCCGGCCGACACGTTCGCGTTCGCCGACCCGCAGTTCGAGTGCGCGCGCCTGGAGGTCCCGCTGGACTACGCCGCGCCCGCGGGCAGGCGCGCGCAGCTCGCGGTGTTGCGGCAGAAGGCGCTGGGGGAGCGAACCGGGTCGCTGGTGATCAACCCCGGCGGCCCCGGCGCGTCGGGCACGAGCGCGGTGGTGAACATCGTGGCCCCCGGCGCGGGCAGCGGCCCGATCGCCCAGCGGTTCGACATCGTCGGGTTCGACCCGCGCGGGGTCGGGGCGAGCACCCCGACGATCGACTGCCTCACCGACGACGAGTGGGACGTCGAGCGCGCCGACCTCGACCTCGACCCGTCCCCGGAGGGCATCGAGGCCGCCGAGGCCGAGAGCAGGCTGTTCGTGCAGCGCTGCGTGGAGCGTTCGGGCGGGGTGGAGGTGCTGGCGAACATCGGCACCCGCGACGCCGCCCGCGACCTCGACGTCCTGCGCGCCGCGCTCGGCGACGACAAGCTCACCTACCTCGGCTACTCCTACGGCACCGGGCTCGGCTCGGCCTACGCGGAGGCGTTCCCGCGCAACGTGCGCGCGCTGGTGCTCGACGGGGCGCTGGACCCGACGATGTCGACGGTCGACCAGCTCGTCGCCCAGAACAAGGGCTTCCAGCAGGCCTTCGACGCCTACGCCGCGGACTGCGCGCGCCGCCCGACCTGCCCGCTCGGCACCGACCCGGCGCAGTCCACGGCGCGCTTCCAGACGCTCACCCGGCCGCTGATCGAACAGCCGGTCCCGGCGGGGCCGGGCCGCGAACTGGGCTACTCGGACGCGCTCACCGGCGTCACGCAGGCGCTCTACCTGTCCGCGGCCTGGCCGATCCTCACCCAGGGGCTCACCGGCGTCGCGCGCGGCGACGGGACCCTGCTCATGCGGCTGGCCGATGCCTACTACGACCGCGGACCCGACGGCAGCTACCAGAACAAGCTGGAGGCGTTCCGCGTGATCAACTGCGTGGACGACGAGCGGATCACCGACCGGGCCGAGGTCGCCGAGATCATCGAGCGGGTCGTCGCGGTGGCCCCGTTCCGCGACGACGGCCAGCCGGTCGTGCCCGCGCTCGACGCGTGCGCGTTCTGGCCCGTCCCGCCGACGAGCAGGCCGCACGTCCCCGACGTCACCGGCCTGCCCCGCACGCTGGTGATCTCCGTGACGGGCGACCCGGCGACGCCGTACCAGGCGGGCGTCGACCTGGCGGCGGCCATCGACGGCACCCTGCTGTCGGTCACCGGCAACCAGCACACGGCCGCGCTGCGCGGCGACGAGTGCGTCGACGGCATCGTGACCGCCTACCTGGTCGACCTGGAGCTGCCCGACGGCGAGGCCTCGTGCACCCTGTGACCAGCCCCGAAACACGGACGTAACGCGACGTTCCTAGGCTCGGCGACCATGGACCGCCAGCAGGAGTTCGTGCTCCGCACCCTCGAGGAACGCGACATCCGCTTCGTGCGGCTGTGGTTCACCGACGTGCTCGGCTATCTCAAGTCCGTGGCGGTCGCGCCCGCCGAGCTGGAGGGCGCGTTCGCCGAGGGCATCGGCTTCGACGGCTCGGCGATCGAGGGCTTCGCCCGGGTCTACGAGTCGGACATGGTGGCCCGGCCCGACCCGTCGACGTTCCAGGTGCTGCCGTGGGAGAACGGCAGCGGCGAGCACTACTCGGCGCGGATGTTCTGCGACATCGCGATGCCCGACGGCTCGCCGTCCTGGGCCGACCCTCGGCACGTCCTGCGCCGGATGCTGAGCAAGGCCGCCGAGGCGGGCTTCACCTGCTACGTCCACCCCGAGATCGAGTTCTACCTGCTGCGCGACCTGCCCGGCGACGGCACCCCGCCGGTGCCGGCCGACTCCGGCGGCTACTTCGACCAGTCCAGCCACGACGCGGCCCCCCATTTCCGGCGCAACGCCATCGAGACGCTGGAGTCGATGGGCATCTCGGTGGAGTTCAGCCACCACGAGGGCGGCCCCGGCCAGCAGGAGATCGACCTGCGCTACGCCGACGCGCTCACGATGGCCGACAACATCATGACCTTCCGGTACGTGGTGAAGGAGGTCGCCATCACCCAGGGCGTGCGGGCGTCGTTCATGCCCAAGCCGTTCTCGCAGCACCCCGGCTCGGCGATGCACACCCACTTCTCGCTGTTCGAGGGCGACCGCAACGCCTTCCACGACGACAACGACCCGTTCGAGCTGTCCGAGACCGGCAAGGCGTTCGTCGCCGGGGTGCTGCGGCACGCCCGGGAGATCACCGCGGTGACCAACCAGTGGGTCAACTCCTACAAGCGGCTGATCACCGGTGGCGAGGCGCCCACGGCGGTGTGCTGGGGACACGCGAACCGCAGCGCGCTGGCCAGGGTGCCGATGTACTCGCCGGGCAAGTCGTCCACCCGGCGGGTGGAGATCCGCACGCTCGACACCGCCTGCAACCCGTACCTGGCCTACGCGGTCATCCTCGGCGCGGGGCTGACGGGCGTCGCGAAGGGCTACGAGCTGGGCGCGGCGACCGAGGACGACGTCTGGTCGCTGTCGGAGACCGAGCGCCGGGCGATGGGCTACGAGTCGCTGCCGCAGAACCTCACCGAGGCGCTCGCGGCGATGGAGCATTCCGAGCTGGTCGCCGAGGTGCTGGGCGAGCACGTGTTCGACTTCTTCCTGCGCAACAAGCGCGCCGAGTGGGACGCCTACCGTCGCAACGTCACCCCCTACGAGCTGGCGACGTATCTGCCGGTGCTGTAGACGGCGTGAGAGATCATCAGTCGATGCTGCGCGTGAGCGTCAGTCGTCAGGGAAAATCCGCTGGCCGGGGCGGTGCGCAGCCGCTCACCCTGGGCGCCGTGAGGATCTGCCTGCACGACGACGCCGAGCGGTTCGCCCTGGTCGCCCGGCCGCTGCTCGACGCCGACCCGGTGCGGCACACCTTCGCGCTCCCGGCGCTGGAGCGGGTGCGCGCGGGCGGGCTACGAGCCGCGGCGATGGTGACGCTGCACCGGCGCGGCGAGGTCGCGGGCGTGGCGCTGCGCACCGACGGGTCCTCGATGCTGGTCTCGGCGGTGCCCGCGGCGTGTGCGGTGCTGGTGGACGCCGCCGTGGCGGGGGTCGACCCGGCGCCGCCGGGGGTGGCCGGGCCGGTCGTGCAGGCCGAGGCGTACGCGGCCGCGGTGACCGCCCGCACCGGTGTGCCTGCGCGGGTCAGGATGCGGCAGCGACTGTTCCGGCTGGTCGCGCTGCACGCCCCGGCCGGGGTCGTCGGGTCGGCCCGGGCCGCCGCATCGGGCGACGTCGAGCTGCTCGTCGGGTGGCAGGCCGCGTTCCATGCCGAGGCGTTGCCGAGCTTCCCCCAGCCGTCGGCCGAGGGCCTGCGGGCGACCGTCGACCGCGGGGGCCTGCTGGTGTGGCAGGCGGGCGGGCGCCCGGTGGCCTACGCGGGGACGCGACAGCCGATCGCCGGGATGTCGCGGGTCGGCCCGGTGTACACCCCGCCCGAGCACCGCGGCCACGGCTACGGGTCGGCGGTCACCGCGGCGGCCACGGCCTGGGCGCTCGCCGCGGGTGCCCGCGACGTCGTGCTGCTCACCGACCTCGCCAACCCGGTCAGCAACGTGATCTACCCGCGGATCGGCTACCGCCCGGTGCACGACACCGTCGAGCTGGCGTTCGGCCCAGCCGAGCCGGCACCGGCCTAGGCGCCGAGCCGCCCGCGGCCCCGCTGCCGCGTCACCGCACTGGCGTCGTGGTGCTGGAACGGGCGCCGGGACACCCGCGCGGCAACCACGACGCCCGTGTCGGTCCGGGCGCAGGCGGGCCGGCGGGTCGGCCGGCCGGCGGGGCGGCGGCGGCTGGGCCGGCGGCGGCCGGACGGGTGGGACGGCGGCGGTGGGGCCGGCGGGGCGGCAATGGCCACGCTCGGACGCGGCAGGATGGTCGCGTGGCGGACAGGTGGGGGTCGGTGGCTGCAGCGGCGCTGACGCTGCTCGCCGCCCCGCGGGCCGCGCTGCCGCTGCCCGCCCCGGCAATCGCGCCGGCCGGTCCCCGCACCGGTCCCGAACCAGGCCACGAGCCGACCCCGCGCGTACCCACCGAGGCCCCGGCGGTGCGCACGATCGTCACCACCGACGTGGAGATCGACGACGTGGCGTCGTTCCACCGGCTGCTGCTGTACGCCAACGAGCTGGACCTCGCCGGCGTCGTCACGTCCAGCTCGGAGTTCCACTGGGCGGGCGACCGCCGGGCCGTGCCACCGGTGGCGCCGCGCGCGTGGGACCGCTGGCCCGACCTCGTCCCCGGTAGGCGGCGAGCCGAGGTGCTGCACGACGTCGTCGCCGCCGGCTACGCGCCCGCATACCCGCACCTGCGCCGCCAGGACGCGCGCTACCCGTCCCCGGAGCGGTTGCTGGGGTTGCTCGCGACGGGCAACGTCACCGCACCCGGCGAGATGGGCGCCGACACCGCCGGCTCGGAGCTGGTCAAGGCCGCGCTGCTCGACGACGACGACCGCCCGCTGTGGCTGCAGGTCTGGGGCGGGACGAACACGGTCGCGGCGGCGCTGCGCTCGATCGGCGACGAGTTCGGCCGCACCCCGCGCTGGCGCGACGTGCGGCGCCGGGTGCTCGCCAAGGCCTGGCTGTACGTGATCGGCGACCAGGACGTCACGTACAAGCACTACGTGCGCGCCGCCTGGCCGGGGCTGCGCACGGTGCTCAACCGCGACCAGTTCTGGCCGCTGGGATACCGGTTCGGGCGGATCGGCGCGCGGCGGCCACCGGCCGAGGAGCCCTACCTCGGCGCAGCGGCGATGCGGCGGGTCGCTCGTGGCCCGCTGCTGGGCGGCTACCCGGTGGGCCCGGTGTTCCTGGAGCCGCGCCGGGGGACGTTCGTCGGCGAGGCGGACAGCCCGGCGTTCCTGCACCTGCTGCCCACCGGGCTGCGCAGCGTCGAGAACCCGGCGTGGGGCGGCTGGGGCGGGCGGTTCGTGCCGACCGCGACGCCGGGGGTGTGGTCGGACTGCCCCGGGTACGCCGACGCGCCGCGGTACTCCTCGATCCTCACGGTGCGCGGGCGGCGCTCCGGGCGCGACCCGACCCGTACCCGCGACGACGGCGACGCGCGGCGCCCGCAGGCCCGCTGGGTCCCGGCGCTGCAGAACGACCTGATCGCCCGGGCCGGGTGGCAGGCGGGGGACGCCGTGACCCGGCACCCGCCGGTCGTGCACGTGCCCGCGGAGCTGCGCGAGGTCACCGTCCGGCCGGGCGGGACGGTGGAGCTGCACGCCGAGGTCGCCGACCCGGACGGGGTGGGGGTGCAGGTGCGCTGGTGGCACTACCGCGAGGCGGGCACCCATCCGGGCCCGGTGGTGCTTGCGGGGGAGCGGCTGGTGGTGCCGGCGGCACGGCCGGGCGCGACGATCCACCTGGTCTGCGAGGCCACCGGCGCCGGCGACCCGCCGCTCACCCGCTACGGGCGGGTGGTCGTGACGGTCGGCTGATCCCGGGCGGCGGACCTACAGGAGGGCGAACGCCAGGATCACGGCGAGGATGCCGACGATCGCGACCTTGGCGCCGGCGGCGGCGAGGGTGGCGACCACAGCGACGGCCTCGCTCAGCAGCTTGCCGAGCAGCGCCAGACCGGTGAACGCGACGACCGCGACGACGATCATCATCAGCACCGCGCCGCCGCGCATGCTCATGGTCGCGACCTGGGGGACGAGGGACAGGAGCAGGGACGTGATCATGCGAACTCCCGGGGCAGGGTGACTGCCGGATGAGGGCTCGTGGCGGTGGCATCCCGGATGCGGGCGGCGACCCGGTGCCGGCCCGTGTTCCGACGTTCGGTCGGTAGGTGCCCGATCGGCGCTGGCCGGACAGCCGGTGCGGCAGGCGGTGACCCCGACGCGTCACCGGTGGCCGGGGCCGACGGTGACTGTCGTGCGTCCCAGGGGTAGGGTATCGCCCGCTTCGGGATTCCACCACGGGATCCTGTTGTGGGATCCCATAACAGGATCCCGACGATTCTGTGACGGCCGCGCGCGGGGCGTGGACCCGGCGGCGGGGCAGGTCCATAGTGGCCGTGCACCCGTGACAGGCAGCCGCGACAGGCACCCGCGAGCCCGGGGAGGACGTGATGCCCGTGCGCCAGGACTCCGGCCTCGGCCCCGCGATCCCACGGCGCCGGCTGGGCAACGCGCTGCGCGAACTGCGCGACGGGCGCGGCAAGACCCTCGCCGACGTCGCGGGCGAGCTGCTGATCTCCACGTCCAAGCTCAGCCGGTTGGAGAAGGGCCAGGGCCCGGCCCAGGAACGCGACGTCCGTGACCTGCTCGACTACTACGGCCAGGCCGACACCGAGCTCGGCGAGCGCATGCGTCGCTGGGCGGGCGAGGGGCGGGAGGCGCCCTGGTGGCAGCAGCAGGAACCGCTGCCGTCGGTGACCAACCAGTACATGCAGTACGAGACGGCCGCCGCAGAGATCAGCGGTTACGTGGCGCACTTCGTGCCCAGCCTGCTGCAGACGCCCGACTACGCCCGCGCTATGTACACCGCGCTGAACGCCGACGACCCGGACGGCATCGAGAGCCTCGTCGGCCTAACGATGCGCCGCCAGGAGGTGATCACGCGGGCCAGCTACCCGGTCGGCCTCGACGTCGTCGTCGACGAGTCGGTGCTGCACCGCCTCGTCGGGTCGCCCGCGGTCATGCACGCGCAGCTCGTCGCGCTCGCCGACGCGACGGAGCGGCCGAACGTCGTCGTGCGGATCTTTCCCTTCGCGGCCGGCCCGCACGCCGCGATCGCCGAGGGCGTGTTCAGCCTGTTCCACTTCCGCCGCACGATCGACCACGACGTCGTCAACATCGAGGGGCGGGTCGTGGACGCTTACGTCGAGCAGCCCGCCGACGTCCAGATCTACCGTCGACTGCTGTCGGGGCTGCGCGACAGCGCGCTGTCCGCGGCCGACTCGACGGTGTTCATCAGGAGGGTGGCTCAGGGCTACTGAGCGACCCCGGGATCCCGAGAGGAGGTAATGCGTTCATGAGTGTGCTGTACCGCAAGAGCAGCTTCTCGCAGCTCCAGTGCGTCGAGGTCGCTCAGCTCCCCGACGGCACCGTCGCCGTCCGCGACTCGAAGGACGTCGACAAGCCCGCGCACGAGTTCACCGCCGCCGAATGGGCGGCGTTCGTCGCGGGGGTGAAGGAAGGCGAGTTCGACTTCGGCCCCGATCCCGCACCGCGCTGACGGCGAGATCCGGTCCACCGCGCCCACCGGCTCGCGCCGCGCCGACGCCCCGACGTCCGCGCCGCGCGAGCCGGTGGGCGCGCCGTCCGCGCCGATGCCGAGGGGGCGACGGGTGGCGGGTCGGTGCTATCCGCGGCGGGCCCGGGCGCGCCGCTTGCCCTCGTGCATCGCCTGTACGCGGGCGATCGGGATCGTGTGGCCCTCGGCGACGAGGTCGGCCGGGAGCTCCTGCGGGGCAGGCAGCAGCTCACGCCACGGGTCGCGGTCGCCCAGCAGCGCCACGGCGGTGCGGACGGTGAGATCGGCGGGGGTGACACCGTCGAGCGCGTCCCAGGCCAGCGGGAACGACACCGGCACCCCGGGCCGGGCGCGGGGGCTGTAGGCGGCGACGACCGTGGCGCCCCCGGCCCTGGTGGAGTCGACGAACACCTTGCCGTGGCGGTCCTCGCGGATGAACGCGGTGGTGGCGAGTGCCGGATCGAGCCGCTCGGCGCGGGCGGCGAGCGCGCGGGTGGCGGCGGCGGCGTCCTCGATCGCGGTGCCCTCCCGCACCGGGACGACCACGTGCACGCCCTTGGCCCCGCTGGTCTTCACGGCGCCGGCGAGCCCGGCGTCGGCCAGGGCCTGGCGCACCAGCCGGGCCACGGCGACGACGTGCCCGAACGCGTCCCCCGCGGGTGGGTCGAGGTCGAGCACGAGGTGCGTGACGGTGTGTTCCTCGCCGCGCAGCAGCGCCGGGTGGTACTCGACGGCGCGCTGGTTGGCGAACCAGAGCAGCGTGCGGCGGTCGTCGCACAGGGCGTAGCGCACCTCGCGGTGTGACGCCTCCGCCCAGACGGTCACGGTGCGCACCCAGTCGGGGGTGTAGCGGGGCACGTTCTTCTGCATGAACGGCTCCTGCCCGGGGCGGACCCGGATCACCGACAGCGGGCGGTCGGCCAGTTCGGGGACGATCCGGTCGGCGACGGCGTCGAGATAGTCGACGAGGTCCCGCTTCGTGGCGCCCGCGCCGTCGAACAGCGGCTGGTCGAGGCTGGAGAACCGGACGCCGGCACGTTCCTCGGCGGTGTTGTCGGCGCTGCTCCGGCGGGCCACGCAGGCACCCTGCCACGCGACGCCCCCGCGCGCACCCGAGCGGTCCGGCCGCATCTCGCAGGTCCGGTCGCGGCCCGGACCGCTGTCAGTCCGGCAGCATGGGCACCTCCCAGCCCTGGTCGCGGCCGAGCAGCGCGCCGCGGGTGACCGCTGCGGACCCGAACCGATCGCGCACGCGGTCCAGCGCGGCGTCGACGGCCGCCGGTGCCCGCTCGTCGAACAGCGTGAGCTGCACCGACGCGTCGTCGTCGAGGTTGCCCACGGCGACGCCGAGCAGGGTGAGCCCGCGCCGCTCCACCAGCGGGCGGGCGGAGGTGAGCAGCGCCCGGGCCGCGCCGAGGACGGTGCCGGTGTGGGCGGTGGCGGCGCCGAGGGTGTGCGAGCGGGTGATGCGCGAGAAGTCGTCGAAGCGCAGCCGCAGCACGACCGTGCGCCCCACGCGGTGCGCGGCGCGCAACCGCCGGGTGACGCGGTCGACGAGGCCGGTGAGGATCGCGTCGACCGCCTCCGGGGACCGGGGGCGGCGCCCGAGCGCGCGCTGCGAGCCGATCGAACCGCGCCGCCGGCCGACCTGCACCTGGCGGGCGTCGTGGTTGTGGGCCAGCGCGAACAGGTGCCGCCCGGCCGCGCGCCCGAGCAGCGACACCAGCGTGGACTCGCCGAGCTGCGCCACCTCGCCGACCGTGCGGATCCCCCAGTCGTGCAGCTTCGCGGCCGTGACCGCACCGACGCCCCACAGCATCTCCACGGGCAGTGGGTGCAGGAACTCCAGCTCGCCGTCGCCGGGCACGACGAGCAGCCCGTCGGGCTTGGCGACCCGGCTCGCGACCTTGGCCAGGAACTTCGTGCGCGCCACCCCCACCGTGATCGGCAGCCCGACCTCGGCCAGCACCTGCCGGCGCAGCCGCGCGGCGATCTCCGCAGGCTCGCCCGCGACCCGGCGCAGCCCGCCGACGTCGAGGAACGCCTCGTCGATCGACATGCCCTCGACCAGCGGCGTGGTGGACCGGAACACCGCGAAGACCGCACGGCTCGCCTCGGTGTAGGCGGCGAACCGCGGTGGCACGACGACCAACTGCGGGCACAGCGCCCGGGCCTGCCCGCCGATCATCGCCGTGCGCACGCCGCACGCCTTCGCCTCGTACGACGCCGCGAGCACCACGCCCATCCCGACGGCGACGGGGCGCCCGCGCAGCTCGGGCGCGTCGCGCTGCTCGACCGACGCGTAGAACGAGTCGAGGTCGGCGTGCAGGATCGCGGGCTCGCGGGACACGAACAGATGTTCGCACGGCGCACCGACAAGTTGCCGGTGCGCCGGCCGATCAGCCGGGAGCGCGCAGCAGGTAGTCGCCGGCCGCGTCGTCCCAGTCCATCGCGACCAGGCCGCGGGCGCGCGCCGCCTTCGCGAACGACAGGAACGAGTTGAAGCCGAAACGCTTCTCGCTGAACCCCGGCTGGCGTTTGCGGAGCTGGTCCTTCAAGCCGCTGAGCTGGGGCGGGCCGACGGCACCGAGGTCGGCGACGAGCGCGGCGAACAGGCGCAACGCGTCGTCGTCGGCCGATCCGTCCTGCGGGAACGTCACCTCGGGATCGCCGGGCGCCGAGCCGTCGCGCAGCTCGACGACCCGCTGGTCGGCCAGGTTGCGCAGGGCCTCGCGGAAGCCGCGGAAGCCGTGGTCGGCCTCGTCGAACGTCGGGTCCGTGCGCAGGATCGCGCGCTTGAGCCGCGAGGCGAGCACCGGGCCGTCGGCGTGGCGCTGCAGGCCGGTGAGCGTGCTAGCCACGAGCCGACCGAGGTCGCGGTCCTCCCCGCTGGTCGCCACCTCGTCGGCGTCCTCCTCGGCCTCCGCCACCGCGGGCGGGCCCGGAGTCGGTGACGGCGCCACGGCCGGCGCGCGGCCCCGGCCGCGGTCGCGGCGGGCGGCGCCCGGTACCGGCTCGACACCGGGGAGCCGGTCGTAGAACAGGAACTCGTCGCAGGCGGGCGGCAGCAGCGCCGACGTGGAGGACTGCACCCCGATGCCGATCACCCGCTTGTCCAGCTCGCGCAGCTTGTGCACGAGCGGGGTGAAGTCGGAGTCGCCGGTGCCGATGGCGAAGGTCGTGATGAAGCTGCGCTCGAAGGCCAGCTCGATGGCGTCGACGGCCATCTTGATGTCGGCGGCGTTCTTGCGCCCCGCGCCCATCCGCTGCGGGATCTCGATCAGCTCGACCTGGGCCCGGGCCAGCGCGCGCCGGTCGTCGTCGAAGAACGACCAGTCCGCGTAGGCCCGCCGGGCGACGACGCGCCCGCGCAGCGCCAGCGCGTCGGCCACCGGCCCGAAGTCGAACGGCGAGACGCCCAGTCCGTCGCGGGCGCCGATGGCGAGGTTCTCGTAGTCCAGGAACAGCGCGATGCGTTCGTCGTCGGTGGTCACGTGCGCCTTCCGGTGGGGTCGGCGTCCGAGCCTAGGGGGCGGGTCACCGGGCGGACACTCGCCGTCTCGTCAGGACGCGAGCGCCGCCGTGTCCTCGGCGTGGAACCGCTCCTCGAGCTGCTCGGGCGAGGCGTCGACGTCGATGGCGCGCAGGTCGGCGCCGCGGGCCGCGGCGATGGCCCCGAGGCGGCGCGCCACCTTGTCGGCGGCGTAGGCGGCCATCTCCGCGCGGTCGGTGCCGAACGGCGACGGGCCGAACTTCTCGTAGCCGCTGGTCACCACCCCGATCGCGGACGGCATCAGCTCCTGCATGCGCTCCTGCACGACGTCCCACAGGGAGTCGTCGGCCGCGACGTGGCGGCGGCAGGTGAAGGTGCCCCACGCCATGTGCCTGCGCTCGTCGTCGCCGATGAGCTTGATGATCCGCTGCATGCCCGGCAGGATGCCGCGGCCCGAACAGATCCGGCCCCACGAGTAGTAGCCGGTGAGCGCGAGCGTGCCCTCGACGACGTGGTTGTAGGTCACCGAGGCGCGCACCTGGTTGCGCGGGGACGGGTCGGCGGCCAGCGCGTGCAGGCTGCGCGGCATCTCCTCGGCGAAGATGTGCATGTAGTGCTCGTTGTGCTCCACGTGGTGGTGCAGGTCCTCGGTCTTGCCGACGGCGTCGAACCAGCGCCGGAACGCCTCGGTGTGCCTGGCCTCCTCGTACAGGAACTGGGTCAGGTACATCTCGTCTCCCAGGCGACCCTCCGCGGCCATCGCCGCGACGAACGGCTGCAGGTCCTGGGTCACCGACTCCTCGCCGGCCAGGAACGACGCGGCGAGGTTGAACGTCCAGAACCGCTCCTCGTCGGTCATCGCGGCGACGTCGAGGGCGTCCTGGCGCAGGTCGATGTCGGCGGGGTTCCAGTGCCGCGCGTTGCCCTTGGCGAACAGGCGCAGCGGCAGCGAGTCCCAGTTCAGGCCGCCGCCCGCGAGGCTCGCGAAGCCCGTGCGGGCGCCGTGGGTGATCGACCGGGGCCCGAGCGTGGACGTCATCGCGAACTCCTTCGTTCGACGGCGGTGCGACGCAACGTACGCCGTACCTGGGCCGGCGGCGACCCCTCGTTCGAGTAGGCTCGCGCGCCGCACCGGTCGACGAACGGGGGGCGGCGTGGGTGGCGGGGGCTCGACGCCGCTTCGGCTCTGGGCGGTCACCGGCGTGGTGTCGGTGGTCGCGGTCGTGCTCGGCTTCGTCGGCTTCGGCCCTTACCTGCGGGCCCGTCCCGAGTACGCCGGCGCCGGCTTCGCGGACCGGCTCTACTACACCGTCCAGCTGTTCCTGCTGGACCCGACGCCGCTGGACGGCCCGCCGTACGAGTTCCCGCTCAACGTGGCGCTCTTCCTCGCGCCGCTGGCGACGGTGCTGGCGGTGCTCACCGCGGTCGCCGGGGTGTTCCGCGCCCGTCTCGCCGCCTGGGCGTTGCGGCGCCGGACGGGGCACGCGGTGGTGGTCGGCGCGGGCCCGGAGGCGTTCGTGCTCGCCCAGCGGCTCGCGGCCGGCGGGCCCACGGTCCTCGTCGGCTCCGGGGTGCGGCGCGACGTCGCCCGCCGCCATGGGCTGCGCGTCGTCGACGGCGACGTCGTGGACGTCACGACGCTGGCGGCGGCGGGGGTGCCCGGCGCCGCCCGGGTGTTCGCCATGGCCGAGACCGGCGCGGTGAACGCCGGGGTCGCGCTGCTGGTCCGGTCGCTGCGTCGCGGCCCGGTGTCGGTGTACGCCCGGGCCGACGACGGCGAGCTGGTGGCCGCGCTGCGGGCGCAGCGGCTGGGGGCCGAGGCCGACCGCGGCTTCCGGCTGGACTTCTTCAGCGTCGAGCAGGTGGCCGCGGGCGTGCTGCTCGACGAGCACGACGACCCGGTCCGCCCGGCCACCGTGATCGGGGAGAACCGGTTCGCCGACGCCGTCGCCCGTGAGCTGCGCCACCGCCGCGACCATGCGGGCAGCCCGGCGAGCGTGACCGTCGTGCCGGACCGGGCGCCGTCCACGGTCGAGCACGCGGGCGGTACCGCCTACGTCTGCTCCGGGGACCCGGACGAGGTGCTGCGCTCGGGCCTGCAGCTGCTGCTCGCCGGTCACCACCGCGTGGTGGCCTGCGTGGGCAGGCGCTCGGCCCTGGCCGACGCCCTGGAGCAGCGACTGTTCTCCGACGTCGGGGGCAGGCTCGCCGTGTTCGGCGTCCTCGACGCGGCCTGCGACCCGGGCCTGCTGGAGCGCGGGGCAACGGTGGAGCGGCTGGCTCGGGCGCTGCACGCGCGCTACCTCGCCGCCTACGCCGACGGCACCCAGGCCAGCCACGTGCCGTGGCGCGCACTCGACGAGCCGTTCAGGGCCGACAACCGCGAGCAGGCCGAGCACATCGGGACCAAGCTCGCCACCGTCGACGCGGTGATCGTTCCCGCCGCGCCGGGGCTGCCCGGGTTCGCGATGACCGACGGCGAGGTCGAGCGGTTGGCCGAGATGGAGCACGAGCGGTGGATGGCGGTGAAGCGCAGGGCCGGGGTCCGGCACGGCGCGGAGCGGACCCCGACCACCCATCCCGACATGATCGGCTGGGACGACGGCCTCACCGAGACGGCCAAGGAGAAGGACCGGATGTTCGTCCGCGGCGTGCCCGCACTGCTCGCCGCCGAGGGGCTGGCGATCGTGCGGCTGCCGCCGGCGCGGGCCTGACGGCACCGGCGGTCCGGCCTGCCGAGCCCGCGTAGGTCGCCGTCCGGACCGTCAGCAAAGCCACTTTCCTGCCGTCTGATGGCGTGAAAGTGGCTTTGCTGCAATAGCGTCGGGCCCGTGCTGCTCACCGCCGAGGGTGCCGCCCTGCTCCTGGTCGACGTCCAGGAACGGCTGATGCCCGCGATCCACGACGGCGCCACCGTCGTGGCGCGGGGGGGGGGGGGCGCCGCGGGGGCCCCG
>JBQTJE010000111.1:0-4005 GCA_052387455.1 Pseudonocardia sp. | reverse complement strand
CGGTTGCGGCTCCACGGCGCGGCCGGCCAGGACCAGTACTCCGGCGACGATCAGGACCACCGAGATCCGACTTTGCGGCATGTTGTGCACTCTATGTCCGCATATGCGCTCGTGGCCAGTACCGGCTCACGATGTGGTTGGGTTCGATCGTGGACTTCGAACCCAGCGCCGTGGCCGCCGACTACACCAAGCGCATGCGCGCCTTCGTCGACGAGTTGGTGCTGCCCGCCGAGCCCGTCTACGACGCCTGGCGCGCCGAGCGCCGCGGCACCCCGCAGGAGTGGGACCTGCCGCCGATCGTCGAGGAGCTGAAGGTCGAGGCCCGCTCGCGCGGGTTGTGGAACCTGTTCCTGCCGAGCCTGTCGGGCCTGTCGAACCTGGAGTACGCCGCCGTCGCCGAGGTGTCGGGCTGGTCGCCGGTGCTCGCGCCCGAGGCGATCAACTGCCAGGCGCCGGACACCGGGAACATGGAGACGCTGCACCTGTTCGGCACGCCCGAGCAGAAGCAGGAATGGCTCACCCCGCTGCTCGACGGCGAGATCCGCTCGGCGTTCGCGATGACCGAGCCGGACGTCGCCTCCTCCGACGCCACCAACATCCAGTCGACGATCCGCCGCGACGGCGACTCCTACGTCGTCAACGGCACCAAGTGGTGGACCTCCGGTGCCGCCGACTCCCGCTGCGCGGTGTTCATCTTCATGGGCAAGACCGACCCGGACGCCCCCGCGCACCGCCAGCAGTCGATGGTGCTGATCCCCCGCGACGCCCCGGGCGTCACGATCACCCGCGCACTGCCGGTGTTCGGGTACCAGGACCAGCACGGGCACTGCGAGGTGGAGTTCGTCGACGTCCGCCTCCCCGTGTCGAACCTGCTCGGCGAGGAGGGCGGCGGGTTCGCCATCGCCCAGGCCCGGCTCGGCCCCGGCCGGATCCACCACTGCATGCGGCTGATCGGGATGGCCGAGCGGGCGATCGACCTGATGGTGCACCGAGCTCGGTCCCGGGTGGCCTTCGGCCGGCCGCTGGCCGACCAGGGCGTGGTGCGCGAGCAGATCGCGCGCTCGCGCATCGAGCTGGAGCAGGCCCGGCTGCTGGTCCTCAAGACGGCGTGGCTGATCGACCGGGCGGGTGCGAAGGGCGCGGCCACCGAGATCGCGGCGATCAAGGTCGTGTGCCCGCAGGTGTGCTGCGACATCGTCGACCGGGCCATCCAGATCCACGGCGGCGGCGGGGTGAGCGACGACTTCCCGCTCGCCTACTTCTACTCGTGGGCCCGCTGCCTGCGGCTGGCCGACGGTCCCGACGAGGTGCACATCCGCAGCGTCGCCCGCCAGGAGCTCGGCCGGCACTGACCCACCCGCCCCCCCGCCCTCACCCCGCCCCGGCCCCCGCCCCGGCCCCGGCCCGGCCCCGGCCCGGCCCCGGTGGCACAGCGCGGCTCGCCTTTCAGGGAGGGCGCCGTACCGGCAGGCGCGGTGCCGATCGCCGTTGGCATCCGCTTCTGCGGATCTGTGCCCGCACCCGGATCGTGGCCCCGCGCGCCCCGCGGACCTGCGGTTACGCTCGTGTCGTGACTCCTACCGAGCTGGGGCTGCCCGCCCTGCGGGGCGGCCCGACGCGCGACCCGGCCCGCCCCGCGGACCCGCGCCTGGTCGACTCGTTCGGCCGGGTGGCCACCGACCTGCGGATCTCGCTCACCGACCGCTGCAACCTGCGCTGCTCGTACTGCATGCCCGCCGAGGGGCTCGACTGGATGCCGCGCGAGGAGCAGCTCACCGACGACGAGCTGGTCCGGTTGATCGGCGTCGCGGTGCGCGAGCTCGGCGTGCAGGAGCTGCGGTTCACTGGCGGCGAGCCGCTGCTGCGCCGCGGCCTGGACGGCATCATCGCCGCCTCGGCCGCGCTCCAGCCGCGTCCGGACATCTCGCTCACCACCAACGGCGTGGGCCTTGCCCGCCGCGCGCAGGCCCTGGCCGACGCCGGGGTGAACCGGCTCAACGTCTCGCTCGACACGATCCGCCCCGACCGCTTCGCCACGATCACCCGCCGCGACCGCCTGTCCGACGTGCTCGACGGCCTCGCCGCCGCGCGCGCCGCAGGGCTGGACCCCGTCAAGATCAACAGCGTGCTGCTGCGCGGGATGAACGACGACGAGGCGTGCGAACTGCTGCGCTTCGCCGTCGCGCACGGCTACGAGCTGCGGTTCATCGAGCAGATGCCGCTCGACGCGCAGCACGGCTGGCAGCGCACGGAGATGGTCACCGCGGGCGACATCCTGCAGTCGCTGCGCACCGGCTTCGACCTCACGCCCGACCCCACCGAGCGCGGCGGCGCCCCGGCCGAGCGCTGGCTGGTCGACGGCGGCCCCGCGGTGGTCGGGGTGATCGCCTCGGTCACCCGGCCGTTCTGCGGCGCGTGCGACCGCACCCGGCTCACCGCCGACGGGCAGGTGCGCTCGTGCCTGTTCGCCCGCACCGAGACCGACCTGCGGGCGATGCTGCGCGGCGGCGCCACCGACGCCGAGATCGCCGGCACCTGGCGCGACGCGATGTGGGGCAAGCTCGCCGGGCACGGCATCGACGACCCCGGCTTCCTCCAGCCCGACCGCCCGATGAGCGCGATCGGGGGTTGATCGTGATCGTCGAGGTGCGCTACTTCGCCGCGGCCCGCGCCGCGGCCGGGATGGAGGCCGAGAAGGTGCAGGTCGACACGGGGGCGAGCGTGGACGACCTGCTCGCCGCGGTGCGCGACCGGCACGGGCCCGAGCTGGGCGAGGTGCTCGACCGGTGCAGCTTCCTGCTCGACGAGGTCGCCGTGCGCGACCGCTCGGCCGCGGTCGGGGACGCCGCCGCGCTCGACGTGCTGCCCCCGTTCGCCGGGGGCTGACCCCGACCTCGTGACCGCGCCGCTTCAGCCCGCCGTGCCGCGCGGCACGACCCACCGCTGCTGCTGCCCCGTGACCGCGGCGATGTGCTCGAAGTCGCTGTCGTAGTGCAGGACGACGGCGCCGTAGTGCTCGGCCACGGCCGCCGTCAACAGGTCGACGATGCCCGCGGCACGGTGCTGGCTGCGCCGAGCGAGCATCGCCTGCACGGCCCGGGCCCGCGCGCCGATCGCGGCGGTGAGCGGGAGGTCGACGAACCCCGCGGCGCGAAGTCTCGCGGTGCGGGCGTACCCGTCCGGATCGCGCGCGGAGTAGCCCACCTCCAGGTCGACCGTGACGCAGCCGGCCAGCAGTCCCTGGCCGCCGAGACGCTGCAACTCGGCGCGGACCTGCGGAAGCCTCACGCGCGCGATCGCGCTGGTGTCGGCCAGGAAGAGCCCGGCCGGGATCACCGCCGTGCCCGCGCCATGACCTCCGGATCCGCCAGATCCTCGCCACCCCAGATCGCCGGGTCGTCGAACGCCTCGGCCCGCCTGCGCCGCTGGGCGACGTAGGCCAGCGCCGCGTTCACCGTCTCGACCTTCGACGTGGTGCCGAGCTCGCGGGCGGCGGCGGCGAGCTGCTCGTCGTCGATGTCGATGGTCGTCCTGCTCACGACGACGACGATAGCAAGTCACGCATCAAAGATGCTCTTGGGAGCGGCAGGGCCGACGCAGGGGTGATCGCGACGGCCACAGCGAGACCGCAACAGGTGAGGGCGCCTACCCGCTCGATCCGGGGCGTGGCCACTCCAAATCCCCTCGTGGCATGTCCGTATATCCTGGCTCAACGCTTGCTGTGTAGTCTGGCTACACTTATCCTCGTGCGCAAGCCACCGCGGATGAGGTACAGCGTCGTAGCTCGCAAGCTCCGAGCCCACGATGCCACGTTCGTCCGCGAGGGCGGCAACCACGAGGTATGGCGCTGCGGCCGCGGAGACCACCAGACAGCGGTCCCCCGCCACGGCGATGTCTCGTCGTACGTCGTCGACAAGATCGGGAAGCAGATGCCCTGCCTCGGGAAGGAGTGGTGGCGATGACCGCCGCGACCGCACAGACCTACACCGCCCGCGTGTTCCGGGA
>JBQTJE010000110.1:0-16807 GCA_052387455.1 Pseudonocardia sp. | reverse complement strand
GGCCCCCAACTCTCTCCGGGGGGCCGCGGCCCTCGCCGCGCCGGGGCACCCCCCCCCCCGGCCCCGCGGGGCCCCGCGACCCGCCCACCCCCGCGGTGCCCCCCGCGACGCCGGGCAGCTTCCCGGCCCGCAGCGACGCGGCGACGTCCACCAGTTCCTGGCGCTGCGGCAGCGGGTCGGCGGGCACCGCGCCCCAGTCGGGTTCGGCGGCGCGCACGGCCCACACGACGCGGGTGCCGGGGTGCTCGCGGGCCAGCGCGGCGAGGTCGCGGGCGGTGGTCTGCGCCGACTTTCCGGCCCCGCCCTGCAGGATCGTCGCGCCGGCGAAGCCGCCCGCGCGCACGTCCGGGATGGCGCGCAGGATCCGGTCGGCCACCCGCCGCTCGCCCGGGGCCGGGATGCCGCCGTCGCCGAGGGTGTTGGCCTGGCCGTAGGTGCCGGTGCAGTCCAGGACGAGGTCGGCGTGCGCCACCCGTTCGGTGCCGTCCGGGCCGGCGAGCAGCAGCCGGAACGGCTGGCCCAGGCGCCGGTGGCTGGCGATCGCCTCGTGCTTGAGAAACCCCTGCCGCGCGACCGCCACCACCCGCGTGCCCAGCTCGACGACGCCGGCCAGCTCGGGCAGCGCCGCCAGCGGGGCGAGCAGTTCGTCGGCCAGCTCCGCGCCGCTGGGGAAGTGGCCCGCCGGTCCCGGGACCGCGACGCCCGCCGCCGCGAGGTGCGCGACCATCCGCGGGGAGACGTTCATCTCCCACGGCGTGAACAGCCGGACGTGGCCCCAGGCCCGCACGTTCGCGCCGACCGTGGCCGCGGACTCGTAGACCGTGCACGGCCAGCCCCGCTCGACGCACGCCAGCGCGGCCTCCAGCCCGACCGGCCCGGCGCCGAGGATCGCGACCCGGGTGGGGGCGGGGGCCGCGGGGGTCTCGGCCTCGGTCTCGGCCTCGGCCGCGGTGAGCGCCGTCATGGAGATCCTCGCCTTCTGCACCTGGGTGGCAGGTGCGCCCAGATCATGCCTCTAGGGTGCGGGCGTGGACCAGCCCCGCGCCCGCATCCTGGTCATGGCGAAGGCGCCCGTGGCCGGCCACGCCAAGACCCGCCTGGAGCCGCTGCTCGGGCCGGACGGCTGCGCGCGGTTGCAGGCGGCGCTGGTGGCGCACACGGTGCGGGTCGCCGCCGCGCTCGCGCCCACCTCCGTCGCGGTCGCCGGGGACCTGGCGCTCGTGGCGCCGCTCGTCCCCCCCGGCGTGGAGCTGTTCGCCCAGTGCGCAGGCGACCTGGGCACCCGCCTGACGACCGCCGCCGCCGCGCCCCCCGTCCCCCCCGCGAGTCCGCGTTCTCGGCACGGCGAGTCCGCGTTTCCGGCACGGCGAGTCCGCGTTCTCGACACGGCGAGTCCGCAGATCCAGCACGGCGCGGGCGTCGGCGCAGCCGCCGTCGTCCCAGCCGCCGTCGTCCCAGCCGTGGTCGGCCCGGCCGTGGTCGGCCCAGCCGTGGTCGTCATCGGGACGGACTGCCCGCAGCTCGGCGCCGAGCACGTCGACGCGGCGCTGGCGAGGCTCGCCGTCGGCGACGACGTCGTCTTCGGCCCGGCCCACGACGGCGGCTACTACCTGGTCGCGCTCGCCGCATCGACGCCGCCGGCGCCGGTGTTCGCGCTGCCGCCCGCCGCCTGGGGCGGCCCGGACGTGCTCGCACTCAGCCTCGCCGCCGCCACCCGCGCAGGCCTGCGTGCCGGCACGATCACCGCCGAGCACGACCTCGACACCCCCGCCGACGCCGCGCACGCCCGCACCGATCCCCGCATCCCCCCACCCATCGCCGCCCTCCTCACTCCCTCCCCGACCCCGAACCGCACTTAGTGACCTGGATGCTGGGAGAGCGGGCGAAAAAGTGCATGTCGGTCACTAAGTGCAGTTCGAGGGCGGGGAGGGGGTGGGGGTGGGGGTGCGGGTGGCGGTGGTTGTTCCGGTGTTGGACGAGGAGGCTTGCATTGTGGGGTGTTTGCGGCGGTTGCGCGGCGACTTTCCCGACTGCGTGCTTGTGGTCGTCGACGGGGGTAGCACCGACCGCACTGTTGAGCTGGCCGCCGCGCACGCCACCGTCGTGCACAGCCCCCGCGGCCGGGCCCGGCAGATGAACGCCGGTGCGGCGGCCGTCACCGCGGACGTGCTGTGGTTCGTGCACGCCGACTGCACCGTCGCCCCCGAGGCGCTCGTGCAGATCAGGGCGGCGCTGGGCGACCCGCGCGTCGTCGGCGGCGGGCTGCGGATCCGCTTCGACCGCCGCACGCCCGGGTTGGAGTTCCTGCGCGTCACGTCCAACTGGCGGGCGCGGGTGCTCGGCCAGGTGTTCGGCGACCAGGCGATGTTCGTCCGGCGCAGCGTGTTCGACGCCCTCGGCGGGTTCCCGGAGATGCCGCTGATGGAGGACTACGAGATGTCGCGACGGTTGCGCGGCCGCGGCCGGCTGGTGGTGCTCGACGCCGCGACGACGGCGTCCAGCAGGCGGATCCTGGCGCACGGCCCGTGGCGGATGACGGTGCTCATGCAATGGCTGAAGCTCCAGTACGTCGCCGGGGTGGATCCCGAGCGGATCCGCCGCCGGTACGAGCGCGGCACCCGCCGCGGCCGGCGGACCGGGGTTCGCGAACCGTAAGGCCCGCCCGTCGCCGCCGTGGCTAGCCTTCGGAGCCGTGGGCCAGGTCACGCTCGGCGGCCGGCGGCCGGTCGGATCGAGGGCACGGCGCGGCCTGCTGGTGGGGTTGCTGGTGGCCGCGCTGGCCGGCTGCGCCGCCCCGCCCGCCACGTCCGGCTCGCCGCCAGCCGGCTACGCCTTCCCGCCCGCCCCGGCCGCGCCGTCCGGACCGCTCGCCCCCGCCGCCGCCGACGGCTTCGCCCGGATCGTCGCCGAGCTCCCGTCCGGCACGCTGAGCACCACCGACCTGGACGTGCTGGCCGCGGCGGGTGACAGCCGGGCGGCGTGGCTGGTCGCGGACCTGATGCGGCTGCTCGGCGGTGGTGCGCAGGACGAGCAGCTCGTCGCCGCGTTCCGGCTGCTCACCGGGGTGGACCCCGCGCCGGATCCGACGTTCGCGGACAGCCCCTGGCAGAGCGTCACCAACCACCTGATCGCCTGGGACCTGCCCGCGGCCCCGGGCTACCGCGAGCAGAAGGGGTCGCTGTTCGGGCTGGTCGAGCCCCGCTGGGCCCCGTTCTTCGCCGACGCCGACGCCGCGATCGACTGGCGCCAGGTCAGCTGGGGCGGCGTGTTCATCGACGACCGCGCGCTCGGCGACCGCAACCCCTGCCCGCAGGGCTGCATCCCGGCGCTGGACGATCCGCCGTTCACCGACGCCGCCACCGGGTCCTGGTACCCCGACGCGCGGCCGGTGTTCGGCGTCGTCCTGGACGGGCAGGCGATCGCGCTGCCGCGCAACATCATGGAAGTCCACGAGATGGTCAACCTGACCCTCGCCGGACGGCGCCTCGGCATCCCGTACTGCACGCTGTGCGGCTCGGCGCAGGCCTACCTGACCGACGCGGTGCCGGCCGGCGTCGAGGTGCCGGTGCTGCGTACGTCGGGGCTGCTGTCCCGGTCCAACAAGGTCATGTACGACCTGCGGACCCGCTCGGTGTTCGACACCTTCACCGGGCGCGCGCTGTCGGGCCCGCTGCAGGACGCCGCCGTGACGCTGCCGCAGGTCACGGTCGAGGTGAGCACGTGGGGCCGGTGGAAGCAGGCGCACCCGGACACCCGGATCCTCGCCGAGGACGGCGGGCTGGGCCGCAGCTACCCGCTGGACCCGCTGCGCGGGCGCGACGACGACGGCCCGATCTTCCCGATCGGCGACGCCGACCCCCGGCTGCCGGTGCAGGCGAAGGTCCTCGGGGTGATCAACCCGGACGGCCGGGCGGTCGCCTTCTCGGTCGTCGACGCCCAGGCTGCGTTGGCGGCGAACCGGCCGGTCGGGGCGGCCGGGGTCGAGGTGTTCAGCGACGGGGCCGGGCTGCGGGCGCGGGCCGGCGGCGCCGAGGTGGCCGCCCACGAGGCGTTCTGGTTCGCCTGGAGCCAGTTCCACCCGGACACCACGCTCTGGCCGCCGTGAGCGGCGTCCCGCTCGCGGTGGCGTTCGGCGGGGGCGTGGTGTCGTTCCTGTCGCCGTGCGTGTTCCCGCTGGCCCCGGTGTACCTCTCGCTGGTCACCGGCCTGGACGTCGCGGCGCTCACCGAGGGCGGGCGTGGCCGGGCGGCGCGGATCGCCGGCCGCACGGCGATGTTCGTCGCGGGGTTCGGGGCGGTGTTCGTCGCGCTCGGGCTGACGGCGACGGCGTTCGGGCAGGTGCTCGCCGATCACCTGCCCACCCTCACCCGGGTGGCCGGGCTGGTGGTGCTGGCGATGGCGCTGTTCCTGCTGGGCTCGCTGGTGCTCAAGGCCCCCTGGCTGTACCGCGAGCTGCGTTTCCACCCCGATCTCGACCGCTACGGTCCGTACGCCGCGGTGGTGGCGGGCGTGGCGTTCGGCCTGGGCTGGACGCCGTGCATCGGGCCGGTGCTGACCGCGGTCCTCGCCGTGGCGGCCATCGAGGAGCAGGTGTGGCGCGGCGGCGCGCTGCTGGCGGTCTACGCGCTGGGGCTCGGGTTGCCGTTCCTGGTGCTCGGGCTGGCGTTCGGCAGGCTGGTCGGGCCGACGCGCTGGGTCCGCGGGCACCTGCGGGGGATCGTCGCGGGTGCGGCGGTGCTGATGGCGGGCTTCGGGATCCTGCTGGCGTTGCACCGGCTGGCCTGGCTGACCGGGCAGCTGCAGGCGGCGCTGCGGACGCTGGGACTGGACGGGCTGGTGACGCTGGGATGAGCCGGATGCGGGTCGTCGCGGTGGTCGCCGCCGCGGTGGCGGTGCTGGCGGTCGTGGGCGTGCTCGCGTTCCGCGGCGACGGCGCGGCGGCGGGCACGTCGACCGACCCGGCGGCGTTCGCGCTGCCGGCGCTGACCGGGGACGGGCAGGTGCGCCTCGACGAGCTGCGCGGCCGCCCGGTCGTCGTCAACTTCTTCGCGTCCTGGTGCGGGCTGTGCGACGCGGAGCTGCCCGGGTTCGCCACGGTCTCCGCGGAGTTGCGCGACCGGGTCGTGTTCGTCGGGATCGCGACCCTGGAGACCGGCGACCCGCTCCTGATGCCGCGCCGCCACGGCATCGCGTGGTGGCCGCTGGCCCGCGACGTCGGCGGCCGGCAGGGCAGCGGCCTGCACGACGCGCTGGCCGGCCCGGCCGGGATGCCGGTCACCGCGTTCTACGACGCGCAGGGCCGCCTCGTCGACACCCACGTCGGGGTGCTCCCCGAAGCCGCGCTGCGGGAGGCGGTGCGCGGGCTCATCCCGTGACCGCGCGCACCTCGCCCACGGCGGCCCCGGAGCGAACCACCCGCATCCGCAGCGGGTCCCACTCGCCGAAGCGGGGATCGACCCGCACGCCGAGCTCGTCGGCGAGCGGCTGCAGCATCCGCAGTCCGATCGGCACCAGCGCGGTGCGGTGCAGGCCGGGCGCGACCGGCCCGGCGCCGGCCGGGACGACGGTGGCGCGCCGCGCGACGCGCAGCACCACCCAGGTGCCCGCGGTGGGGCTGGCCTCGTAGACCGCGACCCGCCCTGGGGGCACGCCGAACGGCGGGTCGGACGCCGAGCCCGGGTCGATCGCGGCGATGTCGGCGGCGACGATCAGCGACCCGCGGGTGCCGTCGCGGTCGAAGATCCGGTCCGCGTCGGCCTCGTTGCGTGCCGCCAGGGCGGCCAGCCGCCGCGCGGGCACCGGGTCGCGGTAGCGCGCGACGTCGGCGGTGACCACGAGCCGGTCGAGGTCGCGCAGGGCCAGGGCCACCGCGACCTGCTCGACGAATGCCCGCTCGCGGGCCAGGACGGGCAGTTCGCCCGCGAGGGCGGTGGGCGGTCGCGCGGGCGCTGCCGTGAGGTCGAGATCGCCGCGCCGGACGGCCTCGACGGCCAGCTCGTGCAGCACCGTCCGGGTGAGGACGTCGCGCGCCACGGCGTCCGGTTGGGCCGTGCCGGCGCGGAGCGTGCCGGCGATCCGTTCCTGGACGATCGCGATCGGCACCCGGACCTCGCCCAGCACCGCCGCCGAACCCGCCTGGAGGGGCCCGTTGCAGGCCGTGACGGCCAGCAGGACCGCCACGACCAGCAGTTTCGGCACCCGTCCAGGATGGCCGGGTGTGACGGCGGTGCCGCACGGTCCGGTGCTTACCGAACCCTTTCGCCGGACGTAGTCTGGAGCGATGCCACAGCCGCAGGGAGCCGAGCTCGACGCCGTCCGCGCCCGCCGCACGGAGCTCAAGGAGAAGTACCTGAAGGAGCCGGCCGCGCGCCCGGCCACCACGGTGCGCGGGGTGCACCACCTCGCGCTGATCTGCCGCGACGTGGAGGAGACGATCCACTTCTACCAGGACCTGCTCGGGTTCCCGCTGGTGGAGCTGGTGGAGAACCGTGACTACCCGGGGTCGAGCCACTTCTTCTTCGACATCGGCAACGGCAACCTGCTGGGCTTCTTCGACTTCCCCGGCCACGACCACCCGGCGTTCTCCGAGACGATCGGCGGCGTGCAGCACATCGCGCTGTCCACCTCCGACGAGGAGTTCGCCGCGGCGCGCCGCCGCCTCGACGAGGCCGGCATCCCGTACATCGGCCCGGACCGGGGCATCGACAACAGCCTCTACATCCGCGATCCCAACGGCGTCGGGCTGGAGTTCTACGCCGAGCAGCTCGGGCTGTTCGAGGGCGAGCCGCTGCTCGGGTGAGGTCGCCGCCCGACGCAACGGCGTCGCCGCCCGGCGCCCTGTGAGCGATCCGTCAGAACTTTCGGGACCGCTCGTACGTCCTTGTGGTGAGGGATCGATTTCTGCGGACGGGAGCGCACGCCATGAACGGACGGTCGGGTCCGCCGCGCCGTGGTGCGCCGCCGCCCCCGCCCGCCCGCCGCACGCTGCGCGACCTGCCCCCGCGCGACCTGCCCCCGCGCGACCCGGCCCCGCGCGATGTGCCCCCGCCGCAGCAGTCGCCGCCCACGGTGGTGCTGCCGCGCGAGCGCCGGGCCGCGGACGCCCGCCGCGCCGCGGACGCCCGCCGCCCCGCCCGCCGCGACGAGCGCCCCGCGCGCCCACCGGTGCGCCGCCCGCCACCCCGGGCCCGCCGGGGCCGGTTCTGGCGGCGCCGGGTCGTCGGCGTGGTCGTCGTGCTGCTCGCGCTGGTGGTGGCGTTCGGCGCGTACGTCGACGTCAACCTCAACCGCGCCGAGGCCCACCCGTCCGACAGCGCCGCCACCTCCGACGGCACGAACTGGCTCATCGTCGGCTCGGACAGCCGCGACGGCCTGTCCGCGCAGGAGCAGCGCGAGCTCGCCACCGGCGGCGACGTCGGCCAGCGCACCGACACGATCATGCTGCTGCACCGCGGCAGCAGCGGCAGCGTGCTGGTCAGCCTGCCGCGCGACTCGTTCGTCGAGGTGCCCGGGTACGGGCGGGAGAAGCTCAACGCCGCCTACTCCTTCGGCGGGCCGCAGTTGCTCATCGAGTCGGTGGAGGGCGCCACGGGCCTGCGCATCGACCACTACGCCGAGATCGGCTTCGGCGGGTTCGTCGGCGCGGTGGACGCCGTGGGCGGCGTGCAGATCTGCGCCGATCAGGCGATCAAGGACCCGAAGGCCGCGCTGAACATCAAGGCGGGCTGCCAGGAGATGGACGGCGCCACGGCGCTGGGCTACGTGCGCACCCGCGCCACCGCGGGCTCGGACTTCGACCGGGTGGAGCGCCAGCGCCAGTTCCTCTCCGCCCTGGTGGGCGAGGCCACGAGCCCCACGACGTTGCTCAACCCGTTCCGGATGGTGCCGCTGGCCTCGGCGATGGCGGGCGCGATCACGGTCGACGAGGGTGACCACGTGTGGCACCTGGCGGGTCTCGCCCTGGCCATGCGCGGGATCACCGGCGGCGACGGGATCACCACCACCGTGCCGGTGGCGGGCACGGGCAACGTCGGCGGCGCGTCGGTGGTGCGGTGGGACAAGACCCGCGCCGAGCAACTGTTCAAGGCCCTGCGCAACGGCGAGACACCCCCGAAGTCGGCGCTGGGGCCGTAACGGCACGGCCGTCGAGGATCAGGCCGGCTTGCGGGTGCGCCTGCGGGTGGTGGGCTTCTCCTCGTCGGCGGTGTCCTTCTTCGCGGCCCGCTTGCGCGGGGCCGGTTTCTGCTCCGCCGCCGGCTTGTCCGCCGCCGCGCCGCCCGCCTGCCCGGCCTTCGCCGCCTCGACGCTGCGCTGCAGGGCGGTGAGCAGGTCGGTCATGCTGTCGCCGTCGTCGGTGCGCTGCTCGGGGATCGGGGCCGGGCGGGTCTCGCCGGTGGTGCGCTTGCGTTCGATCATCTCGGCGACGGCGTCGCGGTACTCGTCGTGGAACTCGCTCGGGTCGAACTCGGCGCCGAGGCTCTCGATGAGCGAGGCGGCCATCTTCAGCTCCTGCGGGCGGAGCTCGACGTCGGCGTCGAGGATGTCGAAGGCGGGCTCGCGCACCTCGTCGGGCCACAGCATCGTCTGCAGCACGATCACCTTGTCGCGCACCCGCAGCACCGCCATCGTCTCGCGCTGCCGCAGCGCCACCTTGACCACCGCCATCCGGTCGGTCTGCACGAGCGCCTCGCGCAGCAGCGCGTAGGGCTTGGCGGCCTTCGGCTCGGGTTCGAGGTAGTAGCTCTTGTCGAACAGCAGCGGGTCGATCTGGTCGGCGGGCACGAACTCGACGACGTCGATCTCGTGGCCGGTCGCCACCGGGAGCGCGTCGAGATCCTCCTCGGTGAGCATGATGAGCTCGCCGTCGTCGGTCTCGAAGCCCTTGACGATGTCGGCGTACTCCACCTCCTCGCCGTCGGTGGACGCGACCCGCTTGTACTTGATGCGCGCCCCGTCGGACGCGCGGACCTGGTGGAAGCGGATGTCGTGGTTGGTGGTCGCCGTGTACAGCTTGATCGGCACGCTCACCAGCCCGAACGACACCGCGCCGCTCCACATCGCGCGCATGGGGCACCTCCCCGATCTCGTCGGCCGCTCCTGACAGCATGGCGGCGTGCAACCCATGCTCGCCACCCCTGGGGCGCTTCCCGGTGGTCCGGAATGGATGTTCGAGGTCGAGTGGGACGGCCTGCGGCTGCTCGCCGACGTCGTGGACCGCCGCGTGCGGCTCACCGACGCCGCCGGCGCCGACCGCACCGGCGTGTTCCCCGAGCTGGGCCCGGTCACCGCGCTCGCGCCAGACGTCCTGCTCGACGGCGTGGTCGTGCAGCTGGCCGACGGCGTGCCGAGCGCGGCGGCGCTGGCCCGGCGCCTCGGTGGTCGCAGCGAGGCGGGTCGCGGCGAGGTGGGGCCGGCGACGTTCATGGCGTTCGACGTCCTGCGCCTGTACGGCGTGCCGCTGCTGGACCGGCCGCTGGCGCAGCGCCGCGCCACGCTGGAGCGCCTGCCGTTCGACCCGTCGCCGGGGGCGGCCGTCACCCGCTCGCCGGTGTACGCCGACGGCGCCGCGCTGCTCGCGGCCACCGTCGCGCGCGGCCTGCCGGGGCTGGTGGCGAAGCGGCGGGAGTCGATCTACCGGCCGGGGGCGCGGTGTGCCGACTGGCTGCGGGTGCCCGCCGGCGCGTGACCCGACGGTGGCCTGTCGGTGCCGCAGCGGGCCCGGCAGGATGGCGTGGTCCGCAATGGACTCGTGAAGGGGTGGACGATGGAACTGGGCAATCTGGTCGGCAAGGCGAGCGAGCTGCTGGAGCAGCACGCCGACAAGGTCGACGCGGCGGTGGAGAAGGTCGGCGAGCTGGCGAAGGAGAAGCTCGGGCACGACGACAAGGTGGACATGGCCGTCGACAAGGTGAAGGACCTGCTGCCCGGCGAGGGCACCGACGCCCCGCCGGAGCCGGCTCCGGCCTGACCGGTCGGCGAACGTCGCCCGTGACGTGCCCCCCTCCGCGGGTGCCGGCACGTCACGGGTGACTACCGTGGGGGCCGTGACGTCCATGCTCACGTGGCAGTCCGGCGACGGGATCGGCCTGGAGGGTGTCCGGCTGCAGTACGCGGCGGGTGGCCTGCGCGCGCTCGGACGGTTGGTCCGGGCCGACTTCACGGCCTCCTACCGGCTCATCGTCGGCGAGAACGGCGTCGTCCAGCGGATCTCGCTGACCAGCGCCGTCGCCACCCGCGAGCGCCACCTCACGCTCAACCGCAGTGAGGAGGGGCTCTGGCTCAGCGACAGCGGTTCCGCCGGCGGGCAGCCGGCGTTCGGGGGCGCGCTCGACGTCGACGTCGCGTACAGCGCGCTGTTCAACGCGCTGCCGATCCGCAGGCTCGGGCTGCATCGCGAGGCGGGTGACGAGACGGTGCCGATGGTGTTCGTGTCGCTGCCGGAGCTGGAGCCGCAGCTGGTCGAGCAGCGCTACCGCACGGTGTCCACGCTCGACGACGCCGGCCGCGCGGTGATCGGGTTCAGCTGGGGTGCGTTCGCTGCCGACCTCGTCGTGGACGGCGACGGGTTGGTCCGCGACCACCCGGGGGTGGCGACGCTGGTCGCCGACCCGGTGGCGGCCCCCGCCGCCTGAATGCCGGCCGGGTCAGGCCCAGCCGACGACCACCTCGCCGCGCCGGCCGAGCTCGCGCAGCCGCGCCATCGCCGTGCCCCGGGGGACCCGGTGCTCCAGCGGTTCCCGGGTGGCCGACCACCGCTGCCGGGCGGCGTGACCCGCGGTCACGGTGGCGGCCAAACCCCCGGTGGAGGCGAGCGCGCCGCGCATCACGCCGAGCCGCCCGAGCGCGTCGTCGACGGCGGCGAGCAGGGCGTGCCGGTTGCCCTCGCACATCGCGAGCACCAGCTCGGGGCGGGTGCCGGCGACGCGGGTGCCGTCGGCGAAGGAGGACGCGGCGAGTGCCAGGGGGAGGTCGTCGTCGTGGTCCCCGGCGCCGGTGGCGGCGAGAACGGCGGCGATGAGATGCGGCAGGTGGGAGATGCGGGCGACGGCGAGGTCGTGCTCGTCGGTCGCGGCCGGCACGACCCGGGCGCCGCAGGCCCAGGCGAGCTCGGCGACGTCGGCCCAGACGTGCGCCTCGAGGCCGTCGTCGGCGGCGACGACCCAGGCGGCGTCGACGAACAGCCCCGCCTGCCCGGCCGCCCAGCCCGACTCCGCGGTGCCGGCCATCGGGTGCCCGCCCACGTAGCGGGCGCGCGGCGCGTGCTCGGCGACCGCGTCGGCCACGGCGACCTTGACGCTCACCGCGTCGGTGAGCCGCACGGTGGGGGCGACGGCGTCGACCCGGTCGAGCAGCGGCCCGAGCGCGGGCAGCGGGACGGCGAGGACGACCAGCGCGTCCGCGTCGGCGGCGCGGCGCAGGGCGGCGTCGGTGTCGGTGGTGACGTCGAACCCGTCGGCGCGCGCGGCGGCGGCCGTGGCCTGCGACGCGCAGGTGCCCCACGCCTCGCGCCCGGCCTTCGCGGCGGCGCGCAGCAGCGACCCGCCGATCAGCCCGGCCCCGACGACACACACCGCCCGTTCCACGCCCACCGCCCGTTCCACGCCGAGCACAGTATCCGCGGCCCTCCGCCGCGCGCCGGCGCACACGCAATGCCGCCGCGGCCCTTTGCTCTGCTCACCTATACGCAACGGGGGGCGGTGCGTATAGGTGAGCAGAGCAAAGGACGTTCCGCCCACACTCGAGCCCTGGAAACGCCCGGCCGGGCGGACGTCCCGGCCGCGACGTCAGGGCGCCAGCGCCGCCGCCACCCGCAGCACGCCGCGCTCCTCCAGCCGCACCCCGACCACCTGCACCCCCACCGGCAGCCCGGGCGCCGCGACCGGCACCGACACCGCGGGCCACCCCGCGAGGTTGAACGGCAGCGTCAGCGCGAGCAGCGCGTCGGCGACCCGCACCGGCGCCTCGCCGACCTGCACCGTCGACGCCCCGATCGGCGTGGCCCGCAGCCTCGTCGTGGGCGTCACGAGCACGTCGACCTCGGCGAGGGCCTCCCGCAGCTGCGCCACCAGCCGCCGCCGGTCCCGCTGCGCGCGCACGTACTCGCGCGCCGGCCGGTCGGGCAGGCGTTCCAGCCGCGCCAGCGTCGCGGGCTGGTAGTCGCCCGGGCGCTCGGCCAGCCAGCCCGCGTGCGTCGCCAGCGCCTCCGACCCGACGATCGCGGCATACAGGGCCGCCAATTCGTCGATCATCGGCAGGTGCACCGGGACGATCCGCGCTCCGTGCCGCGCCAGTTGCCCGACCGCGGTAGCGAGCGCGTCGGCGATCGCCGGATCGGCCGGCGCCCAGTACCGATCCTGCGCCACCCCGACCCGAACGCCGTCGACGCCGGGGGCCTGGATGCCGCCGCCCGTGCCGTCCGCGCGGCTCAGCACGTCCCACGCGACCGCGGTGCCGTGCACGTCGGCGGCGAGCAGACCCACGTGGTCGCAGCTCTCCGAGAGCGGGAACACGCCCCCGGTCGGGAGCCGCCCGAACGCCGGCTTGAGCCCGACGATGCCGCACCGCGCCGCCGGGGTGCGCACGCTGCACCCGGTGTCGGTGCCGAGGGCCAGCGGCAGGTGCCCCGCCGCGACGGCCGCCGCCGAGCCCGACGAGGAACCGCCGGTGATCCGCGACGGGTCGTGCGGGTTTCGGGCCGGGCCGGTGGCGGCGACGTCGCCGGTGGGGCCGTAGGCGAACTCGTGGGTGTGCAGCTTCCCGACGACGACCGCCCCGGCCGCCCGCAGCGCCGCCACGACGGGCGCGTCGACGGTCGCGGCGGGCGCGTCGGCGAGGATGCGGGAACCGGCGCGGGTCGGCAATCCGGCGACGTCGACCAGGTCCTTCACCCCGACGGCCATCCCGTGCAGCGGCCCGCGCCAGCGCCCCCGCGCCGATTCCGCCGTCAGCTCGGCGGCCGCGGCCGACGCGCGCTCGTCGTCGAGCTCGACCACCGTGTTGTACGGGTCGGCGCCCAGCCGGGCCAGGACGTCCGCGACGTGCTCGGCCGGCGACAGCTCACCCGACCGCAGCGCCATGGCCAGCTCACAAATGCCCTTCAACGCAGCGCGTCCAGAGCCAGGCCTGCGTAGACCGCCGCGCCGGCCGCCATCGCCTCCTCGTCGAACACGACGCGGTTGGAGTGGTTGGGCGCGGCCACCCGCGGATCGGTGCCGCGCGGGCATGCGCCGAGGAACGCCAGCGCGCCGGGCACCTGCGCGAGCACGTAGGAGAAGTCCTCCGCGCCCATGATCGGCGTCGGCATGGTGGCCGTCCGGTCGGCGCCGAGCAGGGCGGCACCCACCGCGGCCACCCGGTCGACCGCGCCCGCGTCGTTGACCGTGACGGGGTAGCCGGGCTCGATGTCCACCTCGGCCGTGCAGCCGTGGGCCAGCGCGGTGTGCCGGCAGACCCGCCGGATCTCCTCGCGCACGAGCATGCGCACCGGCTCGGACAGCGTGCGCAACGTCCCCTCCATCAGCGCCGTCACCGGGATGACGTTGCTGGTGGTGCCCGCGACCAGCCGCGCGATGGTGAGCACGGCGGGCTGGTGGGCGTCCACCCGGCGGGTGATCGCCATCTGCATCGCCCCGATCATCGCCGCCGCGGCCGGCACCGGGTCGAGCGCGTCGTGCGGCGCGGAGGCGTGCCCGCCGCGGCCGGTGACCGTCACCCGTACCGTGTCGTTGGCCGCCATCAGCGGGCCGGGCCGGGTGTGCAGCTCGCCCGCCGGCAGCGTCGCGCTGACGTGCAGCGCGAACGCCGCCACCGGGCGTCCCGCGGGGCCGTCGACGTCCAGGAGGCCCTCGTCGATCATGTGTCGCGCGCCGTGGTAACCCTCCTCGCCGGGCTGGAACATCAGCAGCACCCGCCCGGCCAGCCGGTCGCGGCGCTCGGCGAGCAACCGCGCGGCACTGGCCAGCATCGCGACGTGCGCGTCGTGGCCGCAGGCGTGCATCCGGCCGTCGGTCTGGGAACGGAACCGCAGGGTCGTCTGCTCCTGCATCGGCAGCGCGTCCATGTCCGCGCGCAGCAGCACCGTCGGGCCGGGCCGCTCGCCGTCGAGCACCCCCACCACCGCGCTGCTCGACCGGCCGAGCTCGACGGCGACCGGGAGGTCGGCGAGCGCGGCCAGCACCGCCGTGCGGGTGTGTGGCAGCTCCAACCCGACCTCGGGACGCCGGTGCAGCGCGCGGCGCAGCGCCACCGTGCGCGGCTGCAGGTTGCGGGCCTGCGAGACGAGGCCGGCGAACTGGTCATCGGCCGAGGGCATGCCCCGATCCTGGCACGCCCCGGCGGCTACGAGCGCGCGCCGCGGCTCGACGAACGGTGCCGTGACGGCCGTTACCAGCACGTCGGCCCGCGGTTGCCGAATCGACCACCTCTGTGGTCTGTCCCACACTCCGTCGAAGGCTTACCGTGGAGACATGGCTGTGCAGAGCGCCCAGGCGCCCGCGGACCTGCGGGAAGAGGCCCTGCCCGGGTTCGCCGTCGCGGCGATCCGGGAGGACGGGCAGTGGCGCTGCACCCGTCTGGATCCCGAGGCGCTGGTCGATCTCGACCGCGCCATCACCGAGCTGCGCGAGCTGCGCTCCACCGGGGCGGTGCTCGGCCTGCTCGACGTCGACGACGAGTTCTTCGTCCTGCTGCGGCCGGTGCCGGGCGGGGTGGCGCTGATGGTGTCCGACGCCGTCGCCGCGCTCGACTACGACGTCGCCGCCGACGTGCTCGACCTGCTGCGCGTCGAGCTGCCCGAGGGCGACCTCGACGACCCCGACGCCGACCCGTGGCCGGAGGGCGACCTGGCGATCCTCGCCGATCTCGGGCTGCCCGCCGACGAGCTGGAGGTGCTCGCGGCGGAGGTCGAGCTGTACCCCGACGAGCAGCTCGCCGCGATCGGCAGGCGCTGCGGGTTCGCGGACGCGCTCGCGGAGGTGCTGTCGTAGCGGGTGCCGACGAGGCCCTGGTGCGGCGTGCGCTGGAGGTCGCCGCGCTGGCCGTGCGCACGGGTGACGTCCCGATCGGCGCGATCGTCGTCGACGCCTCGGGCCGGGAGCTGGCCGCGGCCGCCAACGCCCGCGAGGCCCTCGCCGACCCCACCGCGCACGCCGAGCTGCTCGCGCTGCGCGCCGCGGCGGCCGTCCGCGGGCAGTGGCGGCTCGACGGCGCTACCCTGGCCGTGACCGTCGAGCCCTGCACGATGTGCGCGGGCGCGATCGGCCTCGCCCGGATCGCCCGGGTCGTGTTCGGGGCGTGGGAACCGAAGACCGGGGCCGCCGGCTCGTTGTGGGACGTGCTGCGCGACCGCAGGCTCGCGCACCGCCCCGAGGTGGTCGGCGGGGTGCTGGCGGGTGAGTGCGCCGAGCTGCTGGAGACGTTCTTCCGGGCACACCGGTAACGGCCCACGGCTAGGCGCGCGTCACGGCCGGGGCATCCTGGCGCAGCACCCACGAGGCGAGCGCGGGCAGCGTCACTACCGTGATCACCGCAGCCGCGATCAGCGCCGACGCCGTCGCCGGGGGCAACCCGCCGCGGGCCAGCCCGATCTGCACGGCCGCGACCACGAACGTCAGCTTCGTCGACATCAGCAGCGCCGACGCCGCGATCTCGCGCGGCGCGAGCACCCGCCAGAACAGCAGGCCCGGCACCGCGCGCGTCACGAGCATCGCCGCGAGCAGCACCGGGACCAGCACGGGGCTCGCGTCGGCGAGGGCGCCCGCGTCGAACCGCACCCCGGCGGCGACGAAGAACATCGGTGCCAGCAGGCCGAACCCGACCACCTCCAGCTTGTCGCGCGTCGCGCCGGAGCCGGCGTTGCGGTCGCTCACCGCCGACACCGCCACCCCGGCCAGGAACGCCCCCAGGATCGCCTCCGGCCCGAACGCCTGCGCCAGCGCCGCGAACCCCACCATCACCGCGAACGACAACCGCACCGCGATCTGCGTGGCCCCGCCCAGCCGGTGCGCCACCGCCGCGCGCAGCGGCGCCAGCGTGCTCGCCACCAGCACCACCACCGCGAGCACCGCCGCGACCACCGCGAACAGCGCCAACCCCCACAGCTGCCCGGTCATCGTCGCCCCCGGATCGACGAACAGCACCGACAGCAGCGCCACCGACGCGACGTCGCCCAGCAGCGCACCGAGCAGGCTGAGCTGCCCGACCGGCGTCTGCAGTCGGCCCGCGTCCTTCAGCACCACCACGACGATGCCGATCGACGTCGTCAGCAGTGCGGCGACGACCACCCCCGCCCCCTCGACGAGGCCCGACGCCTGCAACGCCACGCCCAACCCCACGGCGATCGCGCAGGACAGCGCGAACGACGCCAGGCCCAGCGCCAGCATCCGCCCGCGCAGCATCTCCACCCGGATCTCCAGCCCGGCCACGAACAGCAGGTACGCCAGGCCCAGCGCGGACAGCAGCTCCACCGCGCCGTCCAGCTCGATCCAGCCCAGCCCGGACCCGCCGACCGCAATCCCCAGCAGGATCATCGCCACGGCGTCGGGCACCGGCAGGCGCAGCGCGTCGATCAGCACCGGCGCGCCCACGGCGATCAGGGTCAGCCCGAGCAGGTTGACGTAGTCGATCTCCATCCGCACCGCCCGCGGTCGTCGCGAACGGTCAGCCTCCCGCATCGCGGCGCGCGGGGGACTGTCCGCGGGCACAGAATCCGGCCGGCCGGGTCGGGCGCGGGGCCGCACCCGGACCCCGGCCGCGCCCGCCCCCCCGGTATCGTCGGCGGCGGTAGCGTGTCCGAGCGGCCGAAGGAGCG
>JBQTJE010000109.1:0-15435 GCA_052387455.1 Pseudonocardia sp. | reverse complement strand
AACGTGCAGCGCCCGCAGCGCAGCGAGGACGAACGACGTTGACACCGACAAGCGGAGCGAGACGATCACAGCCGGAGGAAGGCCTCAGCCCCAAGACAGGGCTTGACGATCCATAGGAGCATCGCCGGTTCGTGCTGCGTCGTCGTTAACGGTGCGCTCAGCCCGGGGTGGCGTTCTCCCAGAGTCCGAGCACGTTGCCCTCCGGGTCGGTGAAATAGGCGACGAAGCCCATCTCGCCGACGGCCTGGCGGGGCACGGTGGTGTTCCCGCCCGCCTTCTCGATCCGTTGGAGCGCCTCGTCGATGCTCGGCACGTCCATCACGATCACCGGGCCGCGCGGCGGGCCATCCTCGCGCTGGAACAGGCCACCGCCGATGTACCCCGGCTCGGTCGGCATGCCCTGCTCGCTCGTCGGGCCGGTCGAGGCGATCGTGTACGCCAGCTCCGGCATCTCCATGAGGTTCCAGCCGAGCGCGTCCCGGTAGAAGCCCCGGGCCCGCGCCCCGTCGTCGAACGGGATCTCGAAATGCACCACTCGTCCGCTCATCGCGGTGTCCTCCCTCTGCACAGGCCGCCTCCACCCAGGGCTGCGGCCCCGGATCAGACGCGGAAGCCCAGCGCCCGCAGCTGCTCGCGGCCGTCCTCGGTGATCTTGTCCGGCCCCCACGGCGGCATCCACACCCAGTTGATCTTCACGTCGTGGACGAGGCCACCGTCCGGTCCGCCGGTGAGCGCGGCCCGGGTCTGGTCCTCGATGACGTCGGTGAGCGGGCACGCCGCCGACGTCAGCGTCATGTCGACGGTGGCCACGCCGTCGTCGGCGCGGATCCCGTACACGAGGCCGAGGTCGACGACGTTGATGCCCAGCTCGGGGTCGACGACGTCACGCATGGCCTCCTCCAGGTCGTCGAAGGACGGCTCGGTGGTCCCGGCGGCGGGCGTCGAGGGCGGCTCCGGCATCCCGGACGCGCCGCGGACGACCTCGTCGACGTCGGGCTCGACCCGGTCGGTGTCGCTCATGTCGTTGCTCCGTTCCCTGCGTGACCGTCCGCCCCGTGCCCCCGCACGACCGCGTCCTTGAACGCCATCCAGCTGATCAGCGCGCACTTCACCCGCGCCGGGTACTTCGCGACGCCCGCGAACGCGACGGCGTCGCCGAGCACGTCCTCGTCCGGCTCCACCTTGCCGCGACCCAGCGCCATCTCCTGGAACGCCTCCAGAATCCGCATCGACTCGTCGATCGACCGGCCGACCACGAGGTCGGTGAGCACCGACGCCGCGGCCTGACTGATCGAGCAGCCCAGCGTCTCATGGGAGACCTCGGCGACGGTCTCCCCGTCCAGGCGCACCCGCAGCCGGATCTCGTCGCCGCAGGTGGGGTTGATCTGGAACGACTCGGCGTTGTAGGGCTCACGCAGGCCGGAGCCGTGCGGCGAGCGGTAGTGGTCGAGGATGATCTCCTGATACATCTGCTGGAGCTGCATCACGCCACCCCGAAGAACTCGCGGGCGGCCTGCACGCCGGCGACCAGGGCATCGACCTCGGCCGCCGTGTTGTAGACGTGGAACGAGGCGCGCACGGTGGCGGCCACGCCGAAGCGGCGGTGCAGCGGCCAGGCGCAGTGGTGGCCCACCCGCACGGCCACGCCCTGGTCGTCGAGCACCTGCCCGACGTCGTGCGCGTGGATGCCGTCCACGACGAAGGCCACCGCGCCGCCGCGGTCCTCCAGCGACGTCGGCCCGATGATCCGCACGCCCGGCACGGCCTCGAGGGCCTCGATCGCCCGGCCGGTCAGGGCCTGCTCATGGGCGTGCACGGTGTCCATGCCAATGTCGCCCAGGTAGTCGACCGCCGCGCCCAGGCCCACGGCCTGCGAGGTCATCGGCACCCCGGCCTCGAACCGTTGCGGCGGCGGGGCGTAGGTCGAAGCCTCCATCCGCACCATCTCGATCATCGAGCCGCCGGTGAGGAACGGCGGCATCGCGGCAAGCAGTTCGCTGCGGCCGTAGAGGATCCCGATGCCGGACGGGCCGAGCATCTTGTGCCCGGAGAACACGGCGAAGTCGACGTCGAGCCCTGCGTTCGTGCCCGAGAGGTTCACCGGCATGTGCGGCACCGACTGGCAGGCGTCGAGCAGTGTGAGCGCGCCGACGGCCCGCGCGCGCGCCACCAGTTCCGCGACCGGCAGGATCGTGCCCAGCACGTTGGACTGGTGCGCGAACGCCACCAGCTTGGTGCGCTCCGACAGCTCCACCGAGTCGAGGTCGAGCCGGCCGTCATCGGTGACCGTGTACCAGCGCAGGGTCGCGCCGGTGCGCCGGCACAGCTCCTGCCACGGCACCAGGTTGGCATGGTGCTCCAGCTCGGTGACCACGATCTCGTCGCCCGGGCCGAGCCGGAACCGGGTGCACTCGCTGCCGACCGGCCCCACGCAGGCGTTGCTCATCGCGTACGCCACCAGGTTGATGCCCTCTGTGGCGTTCTTGGTGAACACCACCTCGCCCGGGTCGGCACCGACGAACGCGGCGATCCGCGCCCGCGCCGACTCGTAGGCGTCGGTGGCCTCCTCCGCGAGCTGGTGCGCTCCCCGGTGCACCGCGGCGTTGTGCTGCTCGAGGAACGCACGCTCGGCGTCGAGCACCTGGCGTGGGCGCTGCGAGGTTGCCCCCGAGTCGAGGTAGACCAGGGGCCGCCCGTCGCGCACGGTGCGCGACAGGATCGGGAAATCGGCACGGATCTTGCCGACGTCAAGACCCTCGGGGGGCTCCGCCCCCCGAGCACCCCCACCCGCAGGGGGCTCCGCCCCCCGCGAACCCCCCGGAGAACTGCCGTGGGTGAGCACCGACATCAGACCGCCGCCTCCGCGGGGGTCGCGAACCTCACGTACCCGTTGCGCTCCAGCTCGTCGGCAAGCTCGGGTCCGCCGGACTCGACGATGCGACCGCCCGCGAAGACGTGCACGACGTCGGGGGCGATGTGCTGCAGGATCCGGGTGTAGTGCGTGATCAGCAGCACGCCGACGTCACCGGCGGCCCGGAAGCGGTTGACGCCCTCGCTGACGACGCGCAGCGCGTCGACGTCGAGGCCGGAGTCGGTCTCGTCGAGCACGGCGATCTTCGGCTTGAGCAGCGAGAGCTGCAGCACCTCGTGGCGCTTCTTCTCCCCGCCCGAGAAGCCCTCGTTGACGTTGCGGTCGGCGAAGTCCGCGCCGATGTCGAGGTCGGCCATCGCCTGCTTGACCTCCTTGACCCACAGCCGCAGCTTCGGGGCTTCGCCACGGACGGCGGTGGCCGCGGAGCGCAGGAAGTTCGACGTCGAGACGCCGGGGACCTCGACCGGGTACTGCATCGCCAGGAACAGGCCGGCGCGGGCCCGCTCGTCGACCGCCATCGCGAGGACGTCGGCGCCGTCGAGGGTGATGCTGCCGGCCGTGACCTGGTACTTCGGGTGCCCGGCGATCGCGTAGGCGAGGGTGGACTTGCCCGAACCGTTCGGGCCCATGATCGCGTGGGTCTCGCCGCCGCGGATGGTGAGGTCGACGCCGGAGAGGATCTCCTTGTCGCCCCCCTCGACCGCGATGCAGACGTGCAGACCCTTGATCTCCAAGGTGGCCATGTGCTGAATGCTCCGTGTGGTGGTGGGTGCGTGGTAGTGAGTGGTGTCAGGCGCCGGTCACGGCGAGCTCGGCCTCGATCGCCGCTTCGAGCCGCTCGCGCAGCTCGGGCAGGGTGATCTTGGAGAGGATCTCGCCGAAGAAGCCGCGGACGACGAGGCGGCGCGCCACGTCCTCGGGGATCCCGCGGCTCTGCAGGTAGAACAGCTGCTCGTCGTCGAACCTTCCCGTGGCGCTCGCGTGCCCGGCTCCGGCGATCTCGCCGGTCTCGATCTCCAGGTTGGGCACCGAGTCGGCCCGGGCACCCTCGGTGAGCACCAGGTTGCGGTTGAACTCGAAGGTCTGGGTCTGCTCGGCGGCGGCGCGGATCAGCACGTCGCCGATCCAGACGGTGTGCGCGTCCTTGCCCTGCAGCGCGAACTTCGAGAGCACGTTGGACGTGCAGTTCGGCACCGCGTGGTCGACGAGCAGCCGCTGCTCCAGGTGCTGTCCGGCGTCGGCGAACCCGAGCCCGAGCAGCTCGGCGTCGCCGCCGGGCCCGCGGTAGGACACGGTGGGGCTGATCCGCACCAGGTCGCCGCCCAGCGCCACCGAGACCGCGCGCAGGGTCGCGTCGCGGCCGATGGAGAAGTGCTGCGCGCCCAGGTGCACGGCGTCGTCGGCCCACTCCTCGGTGACGACGAGCGTGAGCCGCGAGCCGTCGCCGAGCACGACCTCGAGGTTGTCGGCGAGCGTCCCCGAACCCCGGTGCTCGACGACGACGGTGGCCTCGGTGTGCGGGGTGGTGCGCAGATGCAGGTGGGACGCAGCCGTGCCGCCGGCTCCGGGGCCGGCGACGGTGACCGTGACCGGTTCGGGCGTGCCATGAAGCGTGACGACCGTGACGTCGGCGGCGGCGTTCCAGGCCGCGGCGGCGACCCGGTCGGCCGGGACCCCGCCCTCGCCCACCCGCGCGTCGGCCCGGGCGACCCGTTCGACGGTGGCGCCGGCACCGGCGGTGATGCCGATCTCGGCGGCGCCGTCGAACGCCGCGGTGCCGTCGTGCAACCCGTGCAGCCTGCGCATCGGGGTGAAACGCCAGTTCTCCTCGCGTCCGCTCGGCACCTCGAACGCCTCGACGTCGTAGGAGGTGAACCGCTCGCTCGCCGACGCGATGGGTGCGGTGCCCATGCCCCGCTTCGCCCCGGCGAGCTCCGGCGCGAGGCCGGCGACCGTCTCCGGAGCCGTCATCCGACTTGCACTCATCCGACGCTGCCCTCCATCTGCAGCTCGATGAGCCGGTTCAGCTCCAGCGCGTACTCCATGGGCAGTTCGCGCGCGATCGGCTCGACGAACCCGCGCACGACCATCGCCATGGCCTCGTCCTCGCTCAGCCCGCGGCTCATCAGGTAGAAGAGCTGGTCGTCGCTGACCTTCGAGACCGTGGCCTCGTGACCCATCGTGACGTCGTCGGTGCGGACGTCGACGTAGGGGTACGTGTCCGACCGGCTGATGTTGTCGATCAGCAGCGCGTCGCACTTCACGGTGGAGCGCGAATGGTGCGCCCGCGGGTTCACCCGCACCAACCCGCGGTACGACGTGCGCCCGCCACCGCGCGCCACCGACTTCGAGATGATCGTCGACGACGTGTACGGCGCCAGATGCGTCATCTTCGCGCCGGCGTCCTGGTGCTGGCCCTCGCCGGCGAACGCGATCGAGAGCACCTCGCCCTTGGCGTGCTCGCCCATCAGCATCACGGCCGGGTACTTCATGGTGACCTTGGAGCCGAGGTTGCCGTCGACCCACTCCATCGTCGCGCCCTCGTAGGCCTTGGCCCGCTTGGTGACGAGGTTGTAGACGTTGTTGGACCAGTTCTGGATGGTCGTGTAGCGGCAGCGGCCGCCCTTCTTCACGATGATCTCGACGACCGCGGAGTGCAGCGAGTCCGACGAGTAGATCGGCGCGGTGCAACCCTCGACGTAGTGCACGTACGCGCCCTCGTCGACGATGATCAGCGTGCGCTCGAACTGGCCCATGTTCTCGGTGTTGATCCGGAAGTAGGCCTGCAGCGGGATGTCGACGTGCACGCCCGGCGGCACGTAGATGAACGACCCGCCCGACCAGACCGCCGAGTTCAGCGCGGAGAACTTGTTGTCCCCGCTCGGGATGACCGAGCCGAAGTACTCCCGGAACAGCTCCGGGTGCTCCTTGAGGCCCGTGTCGGTGTCGAGGAAGATGACGCCCTGCTCCTCGAGATCCTCCCGGATCGCGTGGTAGACGACCTCGGACTCGTACTGCGCGGCGACACCGGACACCAGGCGGGCCTTCTCGGCCTCGGGGATGCCCAGCTTGTCGTAGGTGTTCTTGATGTCAGCGGGCAGGTCGTCCCAGGTGGCGGCCTGCTTCTCGGTGGAGCGCACGAAGTACTTGATGTTGTCGAAGTCGATGCCGGACAGGTCCGAACCCCAACGCGGCATCGGCTTGCGGTCGAACAGGTCGAGCGCCTTGAGACGGAAGTCGAGCATCCACTGCGGCTCGCTCTTGAGTGCCGAGATGTCGGCCACCACGTCGGCGGACAGGCCGCGGCGCGCGTTCAGTCCGGCGGCGTCCGGGTCGGACCAGCCGAAGTCGTAGCGGCCGAGCGTCGCGAGCGTCTCCTCCTGGGTGAGCTGCGACGGCGACGCTCGTGACACGTCAGGGGCGGTCGTCATTCGGGCTGCCTGCCTCTCGGGATCGTGGTGGTGGGCCGCCGGAAGAGTTCGGGAGAGTCCAGCGGAACGTGGGTGGTGCACGCGGAGTCGCCGCGCGCGATGGTGGCCAGGCGCTGCACGTGCGTGCCGAGCACCTCGGCGAACGCCTGGGTCTCGGCCTCGCAGAGCGCCGGGAACTCGGCGGCGACGTGCGCCACCGGGCAGTGGTGCTGACACAGCTGCACGCCGTGCCCGGTCTCGCGGGCCTGCGCAGCGTAACCGCGGGCGGTGAGCGCGCCGGCCAGGACCTCGACCCGCTCATCGGGGGTGGCCGCGGCCGCGATGTGGTCGGCGTGCCCCGCGAGCAGCTCCGCCACCCGGTCGCGGGCGAAGCCGCGCACCGCGTCCGCGCCGCCGTGCTCGGCGAGGTAGCGCAGCGCGGCCACCGCGAGCTCGTCGTAGCCGTGGCCGAAGCGGGCCCGCCCCGCGTCGGTGAGCAGGTACTCCCGCGCCGGCCGGCCCCGGCCCCGTGGACGGCCGCGGCGGGCAGCCTCGCGAGCCTCGGCCTCGCCGTCGGCGATCAGCGCGTCGAGATGACGGCGGACCGCGGGCGCGGAGAGTGCCAGCGCGCCGGCCACCGTGGCCGCCGTCACCGGGCCCTGCTCCATGAGCAGGCGCGCCACCGCTGCGCGCGTGCGACCCTCACCGGCGGCGGGCACGTCGAGACCCGCGGGCGCGGCGGAAGCCACGGCAGCGGGCGCGATGCGCGGTCCGGCGGTTTTCACAACACCAGTCTTGCCTATATCGGTGCGGGCGGCAAAGAGACCCCGCTGTCGGGTGAGGTGGCTCACGATCCCGGGACTGCGCTGCTGCGCCACCGCCCGGCCCGGCGCGCGCCGCAGCAGCGACTACCCTTGCGCCGCATGGCGTTGCCGGAGGTCGGGGCGCCGGCCGCTCGTACCGCGCCGGGGGGCGTGGCCCGTGCGCAGGCGGCGGCGCCGCGGCTGCGTTTTGTCCGTCGCTTCGGCTTGGCCGGGGCCCTCCTGATGGCGGTCGGCTCGCTGGGAGCCGGCGCGCTGCCGGTGCCCAACCCGCTGTTCGGCGTCCGCGTCGTCGGGCTGCTCGCCCGCAACACCACCGTCGCGATCGCACTCACCTATGCCGGCATGGCGATGCTGGTGCTGGCCTGGCTGTGGCTGGGACGGCTGGTCCGCTCCGGCGGGCTCGACCTGCCCGGGTTCGCCCGCACGGCCGTGACCTGGGCCGTCCCGCTCGCGCTCGCCGCGCCGATGTTCAGCCGCGACGTCTACGGGTACCTCGCGCAGAGCGAGATCGCCGCGCGCGGGCTCGACCCGTACACCCTCGGCGCCGCCCAGGCCCTCGGCGTCGACGACCCGCTCACCCGCAACATCCCGACGATCTGGCGCAGCACGGCCTCCCCCTACGGACCCGGGTTCCTCTGGCTCGGCCAGGGCGTGCTGCGCGTCGCGGGCACCGAGGTGTTCTGGGGCACCGCAGCCTGGCGGCTGCTCGCGTTGGGCGGCATCGCGCTGATCGCGTGGGCGGTGTACCGGCTCGCGGTGCGCGCCGGCGTCGATCCCACGGTGGCGCTGTGGCTCGGCCTCGCCAACCCCCTCGCGATGTTCCACCTCGTCAGCGGCCTGCACAACGAGTCGATCGTCCTCGGGCTGGTGCTCTCCGGGATCGAGCTCGCCCTGGCCCACCGGTGGGTGGCGGGCGCGGTCCTGATCGGGGTCGCGGCGACGCTGAAACTGCCCGCCCTGCTCGCGCTGGGCTTCGTCGGAGTACACGTCGCCCGGCAGCGGGGCGGCCGAACCCACCACGTCCTCACGGTGGCCGCGACGCTCGCGGTGCTCGCGGGCGGGCTGCTCACCGCGGTGTCGCTGGGCAGCGGCCTGGGCTTCGGCTGGATCCGCACGCTGACGGTGCCCAACGCCGTCGTCAACTGGATGTCGATGAGCACCTGGACCGGGCAGCTCGGCGGGCAGCTCGGCGTCCTCGCCGGGCTCGGCGACCACACCCGCAGCGTCCTGACCCTCACCCGCAGTGTCGGCGGGCTCGCCAGCGCCGTGCTGTGCGTGGTGCTGCTGCTGGCCGTGCTCCGCGGCCGGCTCGACCCCGTCTCCGGCACCGGTCTCGGCTTCGCCGCCGTGATCCTGCTCGGACCCGTCGTGCACCCGTGGTACCTGCTGTGGATCGTGGTCCCGCTCGCCACGTGCGCGCTCGCCCACCGGCACCGCCAAGCCCTGGTGCTCGTGGTCGCGGGCGCCGCGATGCTCATGCCCCCCACGGGATCCGGCTTCGACCTGCGGCCCTACCAGCTGCCCATCGCGATCCTCGGCGGGATCGCCATCCTCGCGGTCGTCCTGGCCGTCGCGTGCCGGCGCCGCCCCCGGACCGGAGACACACCCGGCGGCCGCCTCCCCTAGCCTGGAGCCGTGGCGACCGTCCCCGCGGACGAGACCGCGCCCGCGGGGCGCGTCGCCGCCGACCGTCCGGTACCGGACGGCCCGGGCGCAGCGGACCGCGTCGCGCGCACGATCCGCCGCTTCGGCCTCACCGGCACCCTGCTCATGGCACTGGGCTCGTTGGGCGCGGGCGCGCTGCCCGTGCCCAACCCCCTGTTCGGGCTGCGGGTGCTCGGGCTGCCGATCCGCAACGTCACGGTCGCGCTGACGATCACCTACGCCGGGATGGGCATGCTCGTCGTGGCCTGGCTGTGGCTCGGGCACCGGCTGCGCGCCCACCACCGCGACGGCGCCGGGCGCATCGGCGGGCGGGCCGTGGCCCGAACCGCCGCGCTGTGGGGGCTCCCGCTCGCCGTGGCGCCGCCGCTGTTCTCCACCGACGTCTACACCTACCTCGGGCAGGAGGCCATCTCGCTGCGCGGGCTCGACCCGTACGCGCTCGGGCCCGCCCAGGCCCTCGGGGTGGACGACCCGCTGGTGCGCACGATCCCCACCATCTGGCAGAACACGCCCGCACCGTACGGGCCACTGTTCCTGTGGGTCGGCCGGATCATGATCCCGTTCGCGGAGGACGACCTGCTGCTCGGCGTGGTCGCGCACCGGGCGCTCGCGCTGGCCGGGCTGGGCCTGATCGTGTGGGCGTTGCTGCGGCTGGGGCGGCGGTTCGGCGCGGATCCCGCCGTCGTCGTCTGGCTGGGCGTCGCCAACCCGATGGTGTTGTTCCACCTGGTCAGCGGCGTGCACAACGAGGCGCTGATGCTCGGGCTGATGCTCGCCGGGCTGGAGATCGGCCTCGGGCGCTCCTGGCTGGCCGGCGCGGTGCTGATCAGCGCGGCGGCGATGGTGAAGCTGCCGGCCGCGCTCGCGCTGGGGTTTCTCGGCGTGGCCCTGGCGCGGCGCTGGGGCGGGCCGGACGCGCGGCCGTGGACCCGGGTGCGGCACGTGCTGGCCGCGGCGGGCCTGCTGGGGGTGGTGGCGGCGGCGGTGAGCGCCGGGATCGGCTGGGCGTCCGGGCTGGGGTTCGGCTGGGTGGACACCCTCGGCGGCCCCAACGCCTACCGCAGCCTGCTGTCGGTGACCACCGTGGCGGGGCGGCTCGGCGGCGGGCTCGGGGTGCTCGCCGGGCTCGGCACCCACACCGACGCCGTGCTCGTGCTCACCCGTGCGATCGGCGGCCTGCTGGCGGGCGTGATCGTCGTGCGGTTCCTGCTCGCCGCGCTCGCCGGCCGGGTCGACCCGCTCGCGGGGCTGGGCGCGGCGCTGGGCGCCGCCGTGCTGTTCGCGCCGGTCGTGCACCCCTGGTACCTGCTGTGGGCGGTGCTGCCGCTGGCCGCCACGACACAGCTACCGCGCTGGCGGGCCGGGATGGTCGCCGCCTCCGCCGTCGCCGCGGTCCTCGTGCCACCGACCGGGGCGGACTTCAACTTCCGGCCCTACCAGCTGCCGATGGCGATCCTCGCCGGGCTGGCCGTGCTGGCGTTCGCGGTGCTGCTCGTGCGGATGCGGGTACGGCGCCCGGCGCCCGAGCGCGTCCTGGAACCGGCCTGATGGCGGGTACCTGATGGTCGAGGTCGCCACCGTGGAGATCCTGGGGCCCGTCACGGGGGCGGCGGCGGTGCCTGACACCGCCGATCGGTGGGCCGTGCACGGCACCGACCTCGGCATCCTCTGGGACGACGGCGCCGGTGGGGTGCTCTGCGCGTTCGGTGACACCTACGGCACCGGCTGGGTCCCGCCGGGCAGCGGCCCGCGCACCGCCGACTGGCGGTTCAACACGCTGGCCCGCAGCACCACCGCCGACCTGCGCGGCGGCCTCGTGCTCGACGAGATGGTCACCGACCGGCCCGGTCACGCCGCCGAGATCGTCCCGCGTACCGGCCGGCGCAGCGAGCGCACCGTGATCCCCACCACCGGCATCGCCGTCGACGGCCGCCAGTACCTGCACTACATGTCGGTACGCCGCTGGTTCCTGCCGGGGCACTGGCGCAGCAACCACGGCGGCCTCGCGACCTCCGACGACGGCGGCCACACCTGGGTGCGCGGACCGGCGCGCTGGCCCAACGCACCGTTCGGGCGCCGGACGATGCAGATGGGCGCGTTCACCCGGACCGCCCGGTGGGTCTTCCTGTTCCACACCCGCAACGGCAGGCGCGGTCCGGTGTTCCTCGCCCGCGTCGACCCGGCGCAGGTCGGCGACCCGGCGGCCTACCAGCAGTGGACGGGAACGGGCTGGTCGAGCCGCCTGCGCGCCGCCCGGCCGGTCGCCTCGGGTCCTGCCGGGGAACTGTCGGCCGCCTACCACGCGGGGGTGCGGCTGTGGCTGCTCGTGCACCTCGACGACCCCGGCCGGCGGATCGTGCTGCGCACCGCGGCGCGGCCCACCGGTCCCTGGACCGACGGCGTCACCCTCGTCTCCGGGACCGACCATCCGGGCCTCTACGGCGGCTACCTGCACCCGTGGCACCTCGACGGCGACGAGATCTACCTGACGATGTCGCTGTGGGGCCCGTACGCGGTGTACCTCGTCCGCGCGGAGCTGGTGGCGTCCTAGACTCGGCGGCGTGACGACCCCCGCGCCTGCCGTGTCGGTGCGCGGGCTGGTGAAGCGCTACGGCCGGGTCGACGCCGTCCGCGACCTCGACCTCGACCTGCCCGCCGCCACCGTCCTCGCGCTGCTCGGGCCCAACGGGGCGGGCAAATCGACCACCGTCGACGTCTGCACCGGCGCGCTGGCCCGCGACGCGGGCGAGGTCCGGGTGCTGGGCGTCGACCCGGCGGGGGCCCCGGACGCGCTGCGCGCCCGGATCGGCGTGATGCCCCAGGGCGGCGGCGCCTACCCGGGGGTGCGGGCCGCGGAGATGCTGCGCGTCGTCGCCGCCTGCTCCGCGCACCCGCTCGACGTGGGCTGGCTCGTCGACGTGCTCGGCCTCGGGCCGTACGCACGCACCCCCTACAAGCGGCTCTCCGGCGGTCAGCAGCAGCGCCTCGCGCTGGCCTGCGCCGTCGTCGGGCGACCGGAGCTGGTGTTCCTCGACGAGCCCACCGCCGGGATGGACCCGCAGGGCCGCAGGCTCGTCTGGGAGCTGATCTCGGCGCTGCGCCGCGACGGGGTGTCGGTGCTGCTCACCACGCACCTCATGGACGAGGCCGAGGCGCTGGCCGACCGGGTCGTGATCGTCGACGGCGGCCGCGTGGTCGCGTGCGGCAGCCCGGCCGAGCTGTGCTCGTCGACCGTGGGCGGGCGCGATCAGGAGCTGCGGTTCCGGGCCCGGCCGGGGATGGACGTGGACGGCCTGGCCGCGGCGCTGCCCGCCGGGTACGCGGCCGCGGCACCGGTGGCGGGCCGCTACCTCGTGCGGGGGCGGATCTCGCCGTCGGTGCTCTCGGCGGTGACGACGTGGTGCGCCGGGCAGGGCGCCCTCGCCGACGACGTGCAGGTGGCGCGGCGCAGCCTGGAGGACGTGTTCCTGGAGCTCACCGGCCGGGAGCTGCGGTCGTGACGGCTCCCGGCAGCCTCATGGGTCCACAATGCGCCCCGGGCCGGGCCGCGGACAGCGTCAAGGGTCCAGGGTGCGGTGTTCCAGGGTGCGGTGGTGGCCGGTGAGCGGGCCGGCGTTCCCGGCGGGGACGTTCACGCCGCGGCCGGGTGCCGGGTCGCGGGGCGCGATGCTCGCCGCTCAGGCCGGTATCGAGCTGCGGCTGGCGCTGCGCCACGGCGAGCAGGTGCTGCTCACCCTGCTCATCCCGGCGGTGTTGCTCGTCGGCCTCACGCTGCTCGACGTCGTCGCGCTGCCGCAGCCACGGGTGCAGGCGGTGGTGCCGTCGGTGCTGGCGCTGGCGGTGATGTCCACCGCGTTCACCGGGCAGGCGATCGCGCTCGGCTTCGACCGCCGCTACGGCGTCGTGCGCCGGCTCGCGGCCACGGCGCTGCCTCGCTGGCTGCTGGTGGCCGGGCGGCTCGTGGCCGTGCTGGGCGTCGTGGCGATCCAGGTGGTGCTGCTCGGCGGGCTGGCGCTGGCGCTGGGCTGGCGGCCGGCGGCGGCCGGGCTCGGCTGGGCGGCGCTGCTGGTGCTGCTGGGCTGTGCGGCGTTCGGGGCCGCAGGAATCCTGCTCGGCGGGTCACTGCGGGCCGAGATCGTGCTCGCCGTCGCCAACGTCGTGTGGTTCGTGCTGCTGCTCGCCGGGGGCATCGTCGTCCCGCTCGCCCAGCTGCCGGGACCGCTGGCCGCGGTAGCCGGCGTGCTGCCGTCGGGCGCGCTCGCGGAAGGCCTGCGCAGTGCCCTCACCACCGGCGTCGCACCCGGCTGGACGCCGGTACTCGTGCTCGCCTGCTGGGCAGCCGGCGCCGCCGCCCTCGCCACCCGCACCGTCCGCCTCCGCTGACCCGCGAGTCCGCGTTCCCGACACGGCGAGTCCGCGTTCCCGACACGGCGAGTCCGCGATTCCGGCACGGCGAGCGGCGCGACGCGTGGTCGCCGGTCCCGCCCGGAGCCGCCGCACCTACCATCGGTGAGGTGCGCCACCGCCTCCCGCCGACCCCGCCGACCCAGATGCGCCGCCTGGCGATCGCCGCCGTCGTCGCCCAGGCGGGCATCGCCGTGACCGGGTCGATCGTGCGGGTCACCGGCTCCGGGCTGGGCTGTCCGACGTGGCCGCAGTGCTTTCCCGGCAGCATGGTGCCCGTCCAGCACCCGGAGATCGCGGCGCTCACCCAGTGGGTGGAGTTCGGCAACCGGCTGCTGACGTTCGTCGTGGTCGCGGTTGCCGGGGCGTGCCTGCTGGGTGCGCTCGCCACCCGCCCGCGCCGCCCTCGCCTCACCCGGCTCGCCATCGTGCAGCCGGTCGGCGTCGTCGCGCAGGCCGTGATCGGTGGGATCACCGTGCTCACCGGGCTGGCGTGGTGGACGGTGGCCGTGCACTTCCTGGTCTCGATGGTGCTGGTGTGGCTCGCCGTCCAGCTTGTGGCCGAGGCGTCCGCGACCGGACCGGCCCACCTCACCGTCGCACCGGCCGTGCGGGCGCTGGTGGCGACGAGCACGGTAGTGCTCGCGGCGCTGCTTGTCGCCGGAACGCTCGTCACCGCCGCCGGGCCGCACGCGGGCGACGCGACCACCCCCCGGCTCGGTCTGGGCGTCGAGACCACCGCGCAGCTGCACGCGGACGTGCTGTTCGGCTACCTCGGGATCCTCGTTGCGCTCGGTTTCACGCTGCGCGCGGTCGACGCCCGCACCCGCGTGTGGCGGTCCTACCTGGCGCTGGTCGGGGTGGTCGTCAGCCAGGGTCTGCTCGGCGGGGTGCAGTACGCGCTCGGCGCGCCGGAGGTGCTGGTCGCGCTGCACGTGCTGGGTGCGGCGGCCGTGACGATCGCCGCGGCCCGGCTGTGGGCCGCGCTGAGCGACCGCACGGCCGGACCGGCGGCGTCGGCCGCATCCGTCCCCGCGGCGTACGCTCGCGCCGCACACCGGTGATCGAGAGGAGTCCGACGATGCGCGCCGTACAGGTGAGCTCCCACGGTGGACCAGAGGTCCTGACCGTCGCCGAGCTGCCCGATCCGCAGCCGGCGGCAGGTGAGCTGCTGGTCGAGACCGCGGCCGCGGGCGTCAACTACATCGACACCTACCAGCGTGAGGGCATCTACCCCATGACGCTGCCCTACGTCGCCGGACTCGAAGGGGCAGGGCGGGTCCGGGCGCTCGGCGCGGGAGTCACCGGGGTCGCCGTCGGCGACCGGGTGGCGTGGTGCGAGACCGTGGGCAGCTACGCCGAGCTCGTCGTGGTGCCGGCCGCGAAGGCCGTGCCGGTTCCGGACGGGGTGTCCGACGAGGCCGCGGTCGGCGCGCTGCTGCAGGGCATGACGGCGCACTTCCTGATTAACGACACGTACCGGGTGCAGGCGGGCGACGACGTGCTCGTGCACGCCGCGGCCGGCGGGGTCGGCCTGCTCCTCACCCAGCTCACGGCCGCGAAGGGGGCCCGGGTGATCGCCACCGTCTCCACAGCTGCGAAGGAGGACCTGGCCCGTGCTGCGGGTGCCGCCGACGTCGTCCGCTACACCGAGGTGGACGACCTCGCAGCACGGGTCCGGGAGCTCACCGGTGGCCGGGGCGTGGCCGCGGCCTACGACAGCGTGGGGCGCACCACCTTCGACGCCAGCCTCGCCAGCCTGCGCAAGCGCGGCATCCTGGTGCTCTACGGCGCAGCGAGCGGCCCGGTACCCCCGGTCGACCCGCAGCGACTCAACGCGGCCGGCTCGGTGTTCCTGACCCGTCCGAAGCTGTTCGATCACATTGACACCCGGGCGGAGCTCACCGAGCGTTCCGCGGCCGTGTACCGATCGGTGATCGACGGCACCCTCGACGTCCGCATCGGGCACCGCTATCCCTTGGACAAGGCCCGTTCGGCACACGAGGACCTTCAGGCGCGGCAGACGACGGGGAAGTTGCTGCTGCTGCCCTGAGTCGGCTTCGGTCGCGGCTCACCGGTTCAGCGGCGCCTCACCCCAGCCGCAGCCGCAGCCGGACCCGACCTCACCCGTTGTCGCCGGAGACCGCGTCGTCGCCTTCCGTCTCCGCCGCGGTGCTGTCCCCGTTCTGCTCGCCCGCCGTCTGCCCCGGCTCCTCACCGTTCGGCGGCGGCGGCGTCTCACCGTTCGGCGGCGGCGTCC
>JBQTJE010000108.1:0-25186 GCA_052387455.1 Pseudonocardia sp. | reverse complement strand
AGCACGCCCGCCTGGCTGACCGCCCCGCGCAGCGCCACCCGCGGTGCCGCGCCCGGCGCGCCGGCGGGCAGGCCCGGCCGGGCCGCCAGCCACGCCGCGAGGTGCCCGCCGGCCGAGTGCCCGACGGCCGCCACCCGGTCGAGCGCCAGCCGTCCGCCCGCGGCGTCGCCGCCCGGCCCCGCCAGCAGGTCCACCGCCGCGGCGACGTCGTCGAAGGTCGCGGGCCAGCCACCGCCGTTGCCGATGCGGCGGTACTCGATGTTCCACGCCGCGAACCCGGCGTTCGCGAGATCGACGGCCAGCGGGCGGCCCAGCTCCAGGCCGAACGCCGAGCGCCAGAACCCGCCGTGCACCACGACGACCACCGGCAACGGGCCGTCCCCGGCCGGGAGGGTGAGCTCGCCGAACTGGCTGCGGTCGGGCCCGTACTCCAGGCGCACGGGCGGACCGACCCCCGGGGCTGCGGGCGGGGTCGCGGCGGCACACGCCGGGACGGCGAGCACGGACGCGGCGAGCGCGGCGAGCCGGCGGAGCGCGCCGCGGCGGGACATGACGGGGAGCATGGCACGGCGTTCGCGACAGGCGGGCGCGCGGTTGGCGCAGTGCTCACGGGCACCGCCATCGGCCGCGTCGAACCCGGCCGCGTCGAACCCGGGCCGCGTCGATCCCGGCGGCGTCGGCCGGGGTACCCCGTCGCGCTGCCGGATCACCCGACTCGCCGTGGCGCACACCCGACTCGCGGAGATCACGGGTTCCAGCGCGACGTCAGGGCGCCGATCGCACCGAGGGCGACGGCCGCCGCGGTGGACGCGCGCAGCACCTCCGGGCCCAGCCGCACGGGGCGCGCCCCGGCCGCCACCAGCACCGCGAGCTCCTCGTCGGTGATCCCGCCCTCCGGCCCGACGACGAGCAGCAGGTCACCGCGCGCGGGCAGGGCGGCCTCGACAGCGCCCTCGGGTTCGGCGCCTGCGGGGCCGGGACTCCCCACACGCCCGAGCCCGGCCAGACCCACCGTCGCCGACTCGTGCAGCACCAGCGTCGCGGCCGCCGCCCCGGCCCGGCTGACCAGCGCCGTGGTCGTCACGGGCTCGCCCACGGCCGGCACCCACGCGCGGCGAGCCTGCTTGGCCGCCTCCCGGGCCGTGGTACGCCAGCGGCCCAGGGCCTTGTCCCCGCGCGGGCCGTCCTCCCACCGGGCGACGCACCGGGCGGCCCGCCACGGCAGCACCTCGTCCACCCCCGCCTCGGTGGCCAGCTCCACCGCCAGTTCGCCGCGATCGCCCTTGACGAGGGCCTGCGCGAGGACGACCCGCAGCGCCGGCGCGGGGACGTCACGGCGCTCGACGATGTCCAGCTCCACCCGGTCGCGGCCCACTACCCGCACCACCGCGCGCGCGAGGCCGCCGCGGCCGTCCGACAGCTGCACCGCCTCGCCGGACCGCAGCCGCTTCACCGTGGCGGCGTGGCGACCCTCGGGACCGTCGAGCACGACCGTCCCGGCCGCAGGCAACGTCTCGACGAGGAACACCGGCGCCGTGCTCACCACAGCCCCCCCCGCCGTCGTGGCAGCAAAGCCACTTTCACGCCACCTGGTGGCGTGAAAGTGGCTTTGCTGCCAACGGGCCACGGCGCGAAGCCTCGCGGACGGGCGCGGATCAGCGGCCGCCGAGCGTGTCGCGCAGCCGGGAGAACAGGCCGGTCCCGTTGCGCCCGCCCGCGCTCAGGTCGGGCTGCTCCTCACCGCGCAGGGCGGCGAGGCGGCGCAGCAGGTCGGTCTGCTCCTTGTCCAGGCGGGTCGGGACCACCACGTCGACGTGGACCATGAGGTCGCCCCGGCCGTCGACGCGGCCGGTGGAGCGCAGCCGCGGCATCCCCTTTCCGCGCAGCGTGCGCACGGCGCCGGTCTGCGTGCCGGGCTCGACGTGCAGCTCCTCGCTGCCCTCCAGCGTGGGCAGCGGCAGTGTGGTGCCCAGCGCCGCGGCCGTCATCGGCAGCGAGACGGTGCAGTGCAGGTCGGGGCCGTCGCGGGTGAAGACCTCGTGCGGCACCTCCTCGACCTCCACGTACAGGTCGCCCGCCGGGCCACCACCCGAGCCGACCTCGCCCTGACCGGCCAGCCGCACCCGCATCCCGTCGGCCACCCCGGCCGGGATCCGCACCCCGACGGTGCGCCGCGACCGCACCCGGCCGTCGCCGGCGCACTGCAGGCACGGCTCCGGGATGACCTCCCCGAGCCCGCGACAGCTCGGGCACGGCCGCGAGGTGACGACCTGGCCCAGGAACGAGCGCTGCACCGACTGGATCTCACCGCGGCCCCCGCAGATGTCGCAGATCGCGGGCTTCGTGCCGGGCGCGCAACCCGAGCCGGTGCACTCCGAGCAGAGCACGGCGGTGTCGACGGCCAGGTCGCGCGTGACGCCGGTGAGGCACTCCTCCAACGTGAGCTGCATGCGGATCAGCGCGTCGGCGCCGGGCTGGACGCGGCTGCGCGGGCCGCGCCCGCGGCCGCCGGCCCCCGCGCCGAAGAACATGTCCATGACGTCGCCGAGCCCGCCGAAGCCGGCGAACGGGTCGCCGCCGCCCCCGCCGCCGTTGCCCAGCGGGTCGCCCCCGAGGTCGACGACGCGCCGCTTCTCCGGGTCGGACAGCACCTCGTAGGCGGCGCTGACCTCGGCGAAGCGTTCCTGCGCCGCCGGGTCGGGGTTGACGTCGGGGTGCAGCTCACGGGCGAGCCTGCGGTAGGCCCGCTTGATCTCGTCGGGCCCGGCGTCGGTCCCGACGCCGAGGATCCCGTAGTAGTCCCGTGCCACCCTGGCGTTCCCCATGGTCCTTCTCTTCGGCCGTGCCCGAATCTCAGCTGCTAGCGCCCGGCAAGGATCTCACCCACGTACCTTGCGACCGCATGCACCGCCGCTATCGAGCCCGGGTAGTCCATCCGGGTCGGCCCGACGACGCCCATCCCGCCCAGGACCGTGCTCCCGCCGTAACCGATCGAGAGCACCGACGTGCTGCGCATCTCCTCGGCCTCGTTCTCCTCGCCGATGCGCACCGTGACCGTGCCCGGGTGCTGCGCCGACGCCAGCAGTTTGAGCACCACGACCTGCTCCTCCAGCGCTTCGAGCACCTGGCGCAACGAGCCGGGGAAGTCGGCTGCCGACCGCGTGAGGTTGGCCGTGCCGCCCAGGACGAGCCGCTCCTCGGGATGCTCCACGAGGGTCTCGATCAGCACGGTGGCCAGCGTGGTCATCACGTTGCGCAGCTCACCGGGGGTGGTCTCGGGCAGTTCCGCGACCGCCGCCGACGCCGCCGCCAGCGGCCGCCCGACCAGCGCACCGTTGATCCGGGAGCGCAACGTGGCCACGTCCTCGTCGGAGAGCACCTCCCCGAGATCCACGACCTGCTGGTCGACGCGGCCGCTGTCGGTGATGAGCACGAGCATCAGCCGGGCCGGGGTAAGCGCCACCAGCTCCAGGTGCCGCACGGTGGACCGGGTGAGCGTCGGGTACTGGACGACGGCGACCTGGCGGGTGAGCTGGGCGAGCAGCCGCACGCTGCGGCGCAGGACGTCGTCGAGGTCGACCGCGCCCTCCAGGAACGCCTGCACCGCGCGCCGCTCCGGCGTCGAGAGCGGCTTGACCTCGGCGAGCCGGTCGACGAACGCGCGGTAGCCCTTGTCGGTGGGCACCCGTCCGGCGCTGGTGTGCGGCTGCGCGATGAGGCCCTCGTCCTCCAGCACCGCCATGTCGTTGCGCACCGTGGCGCTGGAGACCCCCAGGTTGTGCCGCTCGACGATCATCCTGGAGCCCACCGGCTCGTGGGTGGAGACGTAGTCGGCGACGATCGCCCGCAGCACGGCGAACCGTCGCTCGTCAGCGTTCACACCCACCTCCCACGTCCCGGCCCGCAGCCCAGTCTAGGCGCCGCCTCGCCCCCCGCCCTCCCGCGAGTCCGCGTCCCCGACACGGCGAGTCCGCGTCCCCGACACGGCGAGTCCGCGTCCCTGACACGGCGAGTCCGCGTCCCTGACACGGCGAGTCCGCATTCCTGACACGGTGGGCGGCCCCGCCTCGGCTCGTACGCTGCAACGCATGGCGCAACTGGAGTTCGACGACGACGCGGCACGGCGCATCGACCGCACCTACGCCACCCCCGATGTCGTCGAGCAGCGCGCCCGCACCCTCGCGCTGCTCGACGCGCAGCCGGGCGAGCGCGTCCTCGACGTCGGGTCCGGGCCGGGCTACCTCGCGGCGTCGGTCGCCGACCTGGTCGGCGCGAGCGGCGCCGTCCACGGCCTCGACCCGAGCGCGCCGATGAACGCGCTGGCCTCGGCGCGGCTCGCCGACCGGCCGTGGGCGAGCATCGACACCGGTGACGCGCTCGCCCTGCCCTACCCGGACGGGTTCTTCGACGCGGCCGTCTCGACCCAGGTCTACGAGTACGTCGCCGATCTCGACGCGGCCTTCGCCGAGCTGCGCCGGGTGGTGCGCCTGGGCGGGCGCGTGCTGGTGCTCGACACCGACTGGGACACCGCCGTGTGGAACCTCGCCGACCGCGCCCGGCACGCCCGGGTGATGGCGGCCTGGGAGGAGCACCTCGCGCACCCGCGGCTGCCGCGCGTGCTCGGCGGGCTGCTGCGCCGCGCCGGCTTCGAGGTGACCGGCCAGCACGTCATCCCGCTGCTCAACACGGAGCTGCGCGAGGACACCTACAGCGCGCAGATCGCCACGCTCGTCGCCGACTTCGTCGCCGGGCGCCAGGGCCTGACGGCCGCCGACGCCGGCGCCTGGCTCGCGGACCTGCGCGACCCGCCGGGCGGCTACTTCTTCACGATCAACCGGCACTGCGTGACGGCCGTGGCGCGGTAGCGCCGGCTCACCGCGCGCCCGCGGCTCGCAGGCGCGCGCAGTCGGCGTCGCTCGTGATCGGTCCCGTGGACAGGGCGTCGAGAACGAGCCCGACGACGGCCCGGTCGATGGGGAGCCCGCCGTCGCCGACCCGTGCGCCCGGGCACACCTGCTGGACGGCGACGTTCACCGCGCCGTCGAGGCGCGCGGTCTCCGGCGGAGTGACGGTCTCGTCGTCGACGGTCCACACCGACAGCCACGGCACTTCCTGCCCGACCCGCGCCCGCGCCAGCTCGGCGAGCAGCGGGCTGTCCGGGGCGAGCTGCCGGCACGCCGCCGGGCACTCCTGCGGGCGGAACGTGGCCGCGAACCCGGCGAGCGTGGTACCGCCCAGCGGCGCCCCGAGGGTGACGACGCGCCGCGCCTTGCCGCCGCCGTCGGCGCGAGCCACCCACAGCCCGGCGACCACCCCGCCCGCCGAGTAGCCCACGACGTCGACGGACGGCGCCCCGCCCGCCAGCGCTGCGTCGACCGCCGCGTCGAGCACCGCCACCTGCGCGGCGAGGTCGCCGGTCCCGTCGCCGTCCAGGCGCAGCACCCGGGCGTCGCGGCCGGTGCGCTCGATCCGCTGGGCCAGCTCCAGCAGCGCCCGACGGCTGCCGCCGTAGCCCGGGATCAGCAGCACCGGGCCGGGGAGGTCCTGCGCCGGGCGCAGCAGGGGCGTGCCGGTCGGGGTGGCGATGGGCCCGCCGTCGAGCGACCGCAACCCGACGACGGCGAGCGCGGCGAGCAGCACCACCGCGAGCGCGGCGCCGACGACGCGCCTGCTCACCGGCGCCCGCCCGCCGTCCCGAGCGCGCGCCGCACCGGGCCGCATCTCGAGCGCGCCATGATCACCGGTTGAGGACGCCCGACCGTACCCGCGACGGCCGGCGGTCCCGAAACGATGATCACCGCCGCGGTCACGTCGGGACCCGGCTTGCAGCGCTGATGGCTCTCACGCCGACACCCCCGCCGCGCCCACGCCGGCAACCCGCCCCGGTCACGCCGGCGCCCCGTCGAGCAGCGCGTGCACCACCCGGTCGGCGAGCAGCCGGCCGCGGCGGGTGAGCACGGCCCGACCCGCCGCGAACTCCGGAGCCGACAGCAGCCCGTCGGCCACGGCCCGCTCGGCGGCCGCGCGGCCGTGACCCGACCCGACGCCGCCGCCCACGCCACCACCGCCGTCCACGCCACCACCGCCGCCCACACCATCACCGCCGTCCACGCCGCCCGCACCGGCACCGCCGCCCACGCCGGCACCGTCGAGCATCGCCAGCGGCAGCCCCGACGCCAGCCGCAACCGCAGCATCACCCGCTCGACGTGCCGCTCGTCGGCCCCGAGCACCTCGCGCCCGGCCTCCGGCGACCCGCCTTCGGCCAGCAGCGCCGCGTACCGCGCCGGATGCTTGACGTTCCACCAGCGCGTGCCCGCGAGGTGCGAGTGCGCCCCTGGGCCGAGCCCCCACCAGTCGCCGTCGAACCAGTAGCCGAGGTTGTGCCGACATCGCGCGGCCTCGGACCCCGCCCAGTTGGACACCTCGTACCAGCCCAGGCCGGCGGCGGTCAGCCGGTCGTCGAGGAGCTCGTAGCGGGCCGCAGCGACGTCGTCGTCGGGGGCGGGCAGCTCGCCGCGTGCGACCCGGCGGGCCAGCGCGGTGCCGTCCTCGACGATGAGCGCGTACGCCGACACGTGGTCGACCCCGGCGGCGAGCACGGCGTCGAGCGAGGCGCGCAGGTCGTCGTCGGTCTCGCCCGGGGTGGCGTAGATCAGGTCGAGGTTGACGTGCGCGAGGCCGGCCGCGCGGGCCTCCCCGGCCGCGTCGACGGCGCGGCCCGGGGTGTGCCTGCGGTCGAGCACCCGAAGGACGTGCGGCGCCGCGGACTGCATGCCCAGCGAGACGCGGGTGAACCCGGCGGCGACCAGCCCGTCGAAGAACTCGGGCGACGTCGACTCGGGGTTCGACTCGGTGGTGACCTCGGCGCCGTCGGCCAGCCCGAAGGTCGCCCGTACGGCGTGCAGCACCGCGGCGAGCCGCGACGCCCCGATCAGCGACGGCGTGCCGCCGCCGACGAACACGGTGTCCACCGCCCTGAGCCCCACTACCGACGCGGCGAGCGCGAGCTCGCGGCGCACCCCCTCCAGCCAGCCGTCCGGCGAGGCGGCCGACCCGGCCAGCTCGGCGGCGGTGTAGGTGTTGAAGTCGCAGTAGCCGCAGCGCGCCGCGCAGAACGGCACGTGCACGTAGATCCCGAACGGTGGCTCAGACACGATCCGTCCAGTGTGCCAGCGGTCCACCGGCCCGCGGACCCGGCCGAGATCGACGCCAGGTACCCGCCACCGCGGGCGGACGTGCGCCACGTCGATCTCGAGCGTGCCGGCGAGTTGCCGCCACCGTTGCCGGCGCTGCGCTGTGCACAGATCGACGCCGTCCTGGGCACCCGATGACTCCGGGGACCTCACCGTCGCGATCGACCTCGGCACGTACGGCGCCGCCGCGACCTGGGACGCCGACCTCGCCGCGAACCTGCTCGACGACGCGAGCCGCAGGGCGGCCCCCTCGATGCCGGCCGACGACGCCACGTGTGGGCGCGCGCTGGCCGCTGCGGTGGCCACCGCGGCGCGCGAAGCACGTCGTCGGAGTTCCTCGCCGAGCACCGGCGTTCAGCGCAGTAGCAGCACGTCCAGCCGCCGCGCCGCCACCACCAGCCCGACGGCGATCATGACGACGAAGTACGCGAGATGGCCCAGCATGCCCAGGTGCACCGCGCCGGTGGTGAGCCCGCGCATCAGCTCGACGGCGTGGAACAGCGGCATGCACTCCACGACCAGCTGCAACCACCGCGGGTACACCGACAGCGGGTAGAACGTGGTGGCGAACAGGAACATCGGCAGCACCACCAGGGTGACGAGGTCGAAGTCCTGCCACGAGCGCATGTACGACGTGGCCGCCATCCCGACCGCCGCGAACGCGAACGCCACCAGCAGGGCGGCGGGCAGGGCCAGCAACGCCCACGGCGAGGTGAGCAGCCCGAACGCGCCCATCACCGCGATGAACCCCACCGAGTACATCCCGCCGCGGATCAGCGCCCAGCCGATCTCGCCGAGCGCGATGTCCACCGGCCCGAGCGGCGTGGCGAGCATGGCGTCGTAGAGGCGGGAGTACTTGAGCTTGAAGAACACGTTGTACGTGGAGTCGAACACCGCGCCGTTCATCGCCGAGGCGGCGAGCAGCCCAGGGGCGATGAACGCCGCGTAGCTGATCGGCGTGCCGTCGGGCCCGGGCAGTGACCCGACGAGCGAGCCGAGCCCCTGCCCCATCGCGACGAGGAAGAACACCGGCTCGAAGAAGCCCGAGACGAACGCCAGCGCCGTGCGCCGGGTAGCCGTGGCGTTGCGGGCGAGCAGCGCGTGCGACCGGCCCGCATAGCTGCCCGCGGGCATCAGCAGGGCCGCCCGCGGGCGCGGGACGGGGGGCGCGGCGGTCACGTCGCGAGCCTGCGTCGGAACAGGCGCGTCAGCACCCACACGCCCAGCCCCAGCAGCGCGAGCAGGTAGGCGAGGTGCCCCAGCGCGGCGAGCGGCTCCCAGCGCCCCAGCGCCGCCGACCGTGCCAGGACCGTGCCGTGCCACAGCGGCGACACCCACACGAACGGCGCCACCACATCCGGCAGCCGGTCGACCGGGAAGAACGTGCCGGAGAACAGCGTCATCGGGATCACCACGAACCGGAACAGCATGCTGAACGCCGCGCCCTCGTTCTGCACCGTGGACGCGAACGCCATCACCGGCGCCGCCACGGCAGCCCCGGTGAGCGAGGCCACCAGCAGCGACACGAGCATCCCCGGCCCGCGCACACCCCCGAAGACCGCGATGACCGCGACGTAGATCGCCCCGGTGGCCGTCATCTTCGTGACGATCCAGCCGAGGTGCCCCAGCGCGATCTGCGCCGGGGTGAGCGGGCTGGCCGTCATAGCGTGGTACTGCCGCTGCCACTTGAACGCCGACAGCACCGGATACGTCGACTCGAACGCCGCGGTCTGCACCGCCGACACCGCCAGCAGCGCGGGCGCGAGCCACACCAGGTACTCGACGCCACCGGTGGCCTCCGCCGCGCGGCCGGTGCCCGCCACCAGGGCGCCGAAGCCGACCCCGAACGCCAGCAGGAACAGCAGCGGCTGGAGCACCGACGACACCGCGGTCGCGCGCCAGTTGCGCCGGTACCACGTCCAGTAGTGCTCGACGACCAGCAGCACGCCCCGCGCCGGGCCCGGCGCCACAGCAGGGGCCCAGGGACCGACGGTCGATGTGACCATCAGTCCACCAGCGTCCGGCCGGTGAGCCGCAGGAACACGTCCTCCAGCGACGAGCGCCGCACCAGCGCCGACAGCGGCGCGAGCCCCGCCCGGTGCACCTGCGCCTGCGCGCGCTCGCCGTCGGCGGTGTAGAGCAGCAGCCGGTCTGGCAGTTCTTCCACCCGCTCGGCGTGCGGCGCCAGCAACTCGACGGCCGGGCGCGACTCCGGTTCGAACCGCAGCTCCAGAACCTCGCGCGTGGAGTGCCGCTCGATCAGCTCCGCGGGCGAGCCCTCGGCCACGATCACCCCGGCGTCCATCACGACGAGGCGGTCGCACAGCTGCTCGGCCTCGTCCATGTAGTGCGTCGTGATGATCTGCGTGACGCCTTCGCGCTTGAGCCGGTAGAGGCGCTCCCACAGCAGGTGGCGGGCCTGCGGGTCGAGCCCGGTGGTGGGCTCGTCGAGCAGCAGCAGCTCCGGGGAGTTGACGAGCGACCGGGCGATGGTGAGGCGACGGCGCATCCCGCCCGACAGCGGCTCGACGGGCTTGTCGGCCCGGTCGGTGAGCTGCGCGAACTCCAGCAGCTCGGCCGCCCTGGCGCGCACGTGCGCGCGTGGCAGGCCGAAGTAGCGGCCGTAGACCTGCAGGTTCTGCCGGACGGTGAGCTCGAGGTCGAGGTTGTCCTGCTGCGGGACGACGCCGATGCGGGCCCGGATGCGCGGGCCGTCGGCGTCCGGGTCCATCCCGAGCACCTGCAGCGTGCCGGCGCTGCGCGGGGACACGCACGCGATCATCCGCATGGTGGACGACTTCCCGGCGCCGTTCGGGCCGAGGAAGCCGAACACCTCGCCGCGCGCGACGTCGACGTCGATGCCCTTCACGGCCTCGAAGTCGCCGAAGGACTTGCGCAGATCGCGCGCCTGGACCAGAGCATCGGACACCCGGCCACGGTAACCGCGGCCACCGACATCCAGCGTGGCGATAACGGAGCTACAGGTGCGGGAACCAGAGCTTGATCTCGCGCGCGGCCGACTCCGGCGAGTCGGAACCGTGGACGAGGTTGGACTGCGTATCCAGCCCGAAGTCGCCGCGGATGCTGCCCGGCGCGGCCTTCTCGACCGGGTCGGTGCCCCCCGCGACCTGGCGCCACGCGGCGACCGCCCGCGGGCCCTGCACGACGGCCGCGACGACCGGACCGGAGGTGATGAACTCGAGCAGCTCGCCGAAGAACGGCTTGGCGTCGTGCTCGGCGTAGTGCTGGGCGGCCAGTTCGCGGTCGACCGTGCGCAGCTCGAGCGCGACGATGTCGAGCCCCTTGCGCTCGATGCGGGCGATCACCTCGCCGACGAGCTTGCGCTCCACGCCGTCGGGCTTGACCAGGACCAGGGTGCGTTCCGTCACGTCCGGCAGGGTAGCGACGACGGGCTCACGCTCCGGCGCGGGCCTTGCGGGCGGCGACGAACGACCGCACACCCATGACCACGTACGTGACGAGCAGCACGAACATCACCGTGCTGACGATCACCGCGGCCGGCCGCGCCGCGGTGCCCGCGAACACCTCGCCCAGCCGGACGACCTGCATGAGCGAGCCGAGCGCGCCGACCAGCGCCACCACCAGCGCGGCGTGGATCGCGTGCTTGCGCGCGGCGTCGCTGCGCGACCCGATCCCGCCGCAGACCAGCAGCACGATCCCGACGAACGCGGGGATGAGGGCGGTGACGCTCGCGGCGCCGGTCGCGGCGTACGCGACGATGCCCAGCACCACGAGGACCCCGCCGATGACGAACGTGAGGCGCAGCATGGCGTCCATGATGCCGACCTTGCGCGCGGGACGCCGCGGCGGGTTGGCGCGAGCGCGCCGGGCGGGCGGTCATCCCCGTGGCACTAACGTCGGCCGGGTGCCGGACGCCACCTTCCCCGCGGGGTTCTTCGACCGCGCCGATCCCACCCCGGACGCCGACTTCTACGGCCCGCCGCGCCTGGTCACCCACATCGACGAGCGGGCGGTCGCGGCCGTCGGCGCCCTCTACACCGAGCTCGGGCTCACCGGCGACGTGCTCGACCTCATGTCCTCGTGGGTGTCGCACTTCGAGCAGTGCCCGCGCCGGCTCGTCGGGCTCGGGATGAACGCCCCGGAGCTCGCCGCCAACCCGATGCTGGCCGAGCACGTCGTGCAGGACCTCAACGTCGAACCCGCGCTGCCGTTCCCGGACGGGAGCTTCGACGACGCGACGTGCTGCGTGTCCGTCGACTACCTGGTCGAGCCGGTGGCGGTGTTCCGCGAGGTGGCGCGCGTGCTGCGGCCGGGCGGGCGGTTCGTGGTGACGTTCTCCAACCGGTGCTTCCCGACCAAGGCGATCCGCGGGTGGCTCGGCACCGACGACGAGCAGCACCTGCGCCTGGTCGGTGCGTACTTCGCGCTGTCGGAGGCGTTCGAGCCCGCCGTCGGGCAGCTCCGCACCCCGCGCAGCGGCGGCGACCCGCTCTACGCGGCGTGGGCGGCGCGCCGGTGACCGGCCGGGACCGCGACGAGCGCGGGCGCGCCCGCAACGACCGCCCCCGCGACGCCGCAGGCCGCCCCCTCCCCTACGGCACGGCGGGCGTCGAGCCGGTGGCCGAGGTCGAGCGCGAGCCCGACGAGGCGCTGGACGAGGCGCAGCGGTTGCTCGACACCGGCCGCCCCTTCGCGGCGCACGAGGTGCTGGAGGCGGCGTGGAAGGCGGCGGCGGACGGCGAGCGCGAGCTGTGGCGCGCGCTCGCGCAGTTCGCGGTGGGGCTGACGCACGTGCAGCGCGGCAACGCCCGGGGCGCGGTCGCGTTGCTGACGCGCGCCGGGGAGGGGATGGGCGCGTGGACCGGGCCGGCGCCGCACGGGATCGACGCCGGCGGCCTGGCACGGGAGGCCGCCGCGGTGGTCGTCCGGATCGAGCGCGACGGGGTCGGCAGCGTCGGAGCCGACGACCTGCGCCCCCGCCTGCGCGGCTCCCCCGGCTGACCGAACACCCACGCCTACCGCGGCATCCGCCGCCACACCGCCCGCGGCACCAGCCGCAGCACCGCGAACAGCGGCCGCAGCACCCATGGCACCCACACCTCGTCGCGCCCGGAGCGCAGCGCGCGCACCGTCGCATCGGCGACCTGGTCGGGCGTCGAGGCGAACGGCGCGGGCGACATCCCGGCGGTCATCCGCCCGACGACGAAGCCCGGCCGCACGACGACGAGGCGCACCCCGCTGCCGTGCAGCGCGTCGGCCAGCCCGCAGGCGAACCCGTCGAGGCCGGCCTTCGCCGACCCGTACACGTAGTTCGCCCGCCGCACCCGCACCCCGGCGACCGACGAGAACACCACGACCGTGCCGCTGCCCTGCGCGCGCAGCAGCGTCGCCAGGTGGGTGAGGACGGCGACGTGCGCGACGTAGTCCGTGTGCACGATCGCGACACCGTGCGCGGCGTCGCGCTCGGCGCGGGCCTGCTCGCCGAGGACCCCGAACGCGACGACGGCCAGGCCGATCCGCCCGTGCCGCCGGGCGACCTCGGCGAGCACGGCGCCGTGGCGGTCGAGGTCGTCGGCGTCGAAATCGACCGTGTCAACGACGGCCGCACCGGCGTCCAGCAGGGATCGCCGCTGCCCGGCCAGATCGTCCGCCCGGCGCGCGGCCAGCACCACCGTCGCGCCCCCGGCCACCCGCCGCACCACGGCCAGCCCGATCTCGCTGCGCCCGCCGAGCAACAGCACCACACCACGCACCCCCGGCAGTCTGCCCACGTGCCCATCATCTCGTGCGCGCATGTCGAGCATCTCGTGCGCGCACGTCCAGCATCCCGTGCGCGCACGTCCAGCATCTCGTGCGCGCGAGTCCCGCAGCCCGGACGCCGGCAGCGATCCGGCGGCGGTGCGGGATGCTGATCCCGTGACCCCCCCGCGCCGGGCCGCCGTCCTCGGCTCCCCCATCGCCCACTCGCTGTCGCCGGTGCTGCACCGCGCCGCGTACGCCGCGCTCGGGCTCGACGACTGGAGCTACGACGCCCGCGAGTGCACCGAGGCCGAGCTCGCGGACGTCGTCGACGGGCTCGGTCCGGAGTGGGCCGGGCTGTCGCTGACGATGCCGCTCAAGCGGGTGGCGCTCGACGTCGCCGACGAGGTCACGCCCCTGGCCGCGGCGACCGGCGCGGCGAACACGCTGGTCCTGCGGACCGGGCGGCGCGTCGCCCACAACACCGACGTCGCCGGGATCGTCGCCGCCCTGCACGGGGCCACCGGCCGGGCGCTCGTGCTCGGCGCGGGCGGGACCGCCCAGGCGGCGCTGGCGGCGCTGCGCGAGCTGGGGATCGTCGACGTCACGGTCGCGGTCCGGTCGATCGCCCGCGCGGGCGAGCTGCGCGACGCCGCGCACCGCCTGGGCACCCGGCCCACGATCACCGCGGCGCTGGCCGACGCCGACCCGGTGCTGCCGCCGGCGGAGATCGTCGTCTCCACCCTGCCCGCGGGCGCGGCGGACGCGCTCCGGGTCGGGCCGTCCGCGACGGTGCTCGACGTCGTCTACGCCCCGTGGCCCACCCCGTTCGCGGCCGCGGCTGCGGCCCGGGGGGCGCGGGTGGTGAGCGGCCTGGAGATGCTGCTGCACCAGGCCGTCGCGCAGGTGGAGCTGATGACCGGCCGTCCCGGGCCCGTCGCGGCGATGCGCGCGGCCCTCGACGCAGCGGTCGCCGCCCGCGCCTGACCCGGTTGCCGCCTGATCCCGCCGGATCCTGTGGCCGAGCGTGCGGTAGGTCCGCTCGTGAGGCGACAGATCGCACGCTCGCGTCACCCGCGACCGGCCCCGTCCCGGTTACCCCCGCGCGTGCACCGACACCGCGTAGTCGCCGCCGTCGTAGGGCGCGCGGTCCCACGTCGCCCACCGGTCCTGCGCAACGAGCCCGGAGTCGGCACACCACGCGTCGTAGTCGGCCAGCCCGGGCCAGCCCGCGCGCAGTGCGAACCCCGCGACGAGCCGCCCCCCGTCCGCGAGGTGCCGGGCGCACGCGGCGACGGCGGCGGCCCGGCGGGCCGGCGCGACGTAGGGGATCACGTTGCCCGCGAGGACGACCACGTCGAAGCGCTCGGGCCGGTCGAGGTCCGCGAGGTCGACCGCCAGCCACTCCAACTGCGGCGCCTTGGTCCGGGCGGCGGCGATCATGTCCGGATCGGCGTCGACGCCCAGCACCGCCACGCCGCGCCGCGCCAGCTCGACCGCGACCCGCCCGGTGCCGCACCCGCCGTCGAGCACCGAGCGGGGTCCGTAGCTCTGCACGAGCGCCACCTCGCCGTGCGGGTCGACCCCGGCCGCGGCCATCCGCTCCCACCGCCGGTCATACGCCGAGACGTCCACCTCGCCTCGCCACGCCTGCCAGTCGACGGGCAGCGCACCCTCGCTCATGGCCGCACCCTACGGCGCGGCTGCGCGGGCGGTGTGCTCTGATCGTCTCCCGCCACCAGAGGAGACGATCGTGTCCATCCCCACGGACGCCAACCCCGACCTGCTCACCGTCGTCGCCACCATGCGGGCGCAGCCCGGCCGCGAGGACGATCTGCAGCAGGCGCTGGAGTCGATCATCGAGCCGACCCGCGCCGAGGACGGCTGCCACACCTACGCCCTGCACCGCGGCACCCAGGATCCGGCGGTGTTCGTCCTCTACGAGAACTGGACCAGCCAGGCCCACCTCGACGCCCACCTCGGTACCCCGCACATCCAGGCGGCGCTGCCCCTGCTGCCGCAGCTGCTCGACGGCGAACTGGTGATCACCACGTTGCGCCGGGTCGCCTGACCGGTCGGCGGGCTCGGCGCTGCAGCAACCGGGCGCCGAGCACGCCGATCGCCACCACCGCGACGAGCGCGAGCTGCCCGCCGGCGACGATGAGGTTGACGTCCACGGCGGGGTGCCAGCTCACCCGGCCGTCGGCGGTGACGCGGTAGGCCCCGAGCGGGCGCCCGCCGGGCCGGGTCACGGGCACCAGCGTGGTGTCGCCCTGCACCACCGGCGGGCCGAAGGCGTCGCTCACCGCGACGGCGTCAGGGTGCGGACGAGGAAGTCGACCTGGCCGGCCGCGGACTTCTCGAACGCCTCCCCGCCGTAGATGTCGAAGTGCCCGACGGGCAGCGCGAGGACCTCCGCGCCCGCCCCGGCCTTCGCCGCCACCGCCCGCACGCCCGACGGCGGGCAGATGTTGTCCTCCTCGGCGAGCACCAGGAAGATCGGGCAGCGCAGCGCCGCCGCGGCCGTCACGGGGCGGTTGAGCGGGATGAGCAGCGCGCCGCGGGCGCACATCTCGTTGCGGAACGTCGGGCCCATGATCATGCGGTAGCCGCTCTCGGCGCCCTCGGCGGTGATCGCCGCCAGCGTGCCGGGCGGGCCGACGACCGGCACCAGGCGCGGCGGGCGGCCCAGCAGCGCTCCGGCGGCGTCGCGCAGCGCGTGCCCGGTGAGCCGCAGCAACTGGCCAACCCCGGCGTAGCGGGCGATCTCCAGCAACGCGGCGAACCCGTCCATCGCCGCACCCTGCGAGATCACCGCGGCGACGTTGCCGTCCCTGGCCGCCACCGGCACGACGTGGCCGCCGGAGTACGAGCTGCCCCAGAGCACGATCCGGTGCGGGTCGACGCCGGGCAGCGTGCGGGCATGGGCGATCGCGGCGTGGTAGTCCGCACGATGGCGGCGGTGGTCGACGTTCTGGCGCGGCGTCCCGTCGCTGGTGCCGTAGCCGCGGTAGTCGAAGACGAGCACGTCCGCGCCCGCGGCGGCGAACCGCTCGGCGAACGGCAACAGCCCGGCGTCGCGGGTGGCGCCGAACCCGTGCCCCATCACGACGCACGGGCGCCCGCCCGACCCGGCCAGCGCGCCGCCTTCAGCGGGCAGGTGCCAGGCGGCGCAACGCGTCCCGTGGCTGGTGAACTCGGTCTCCGCGGACATGCCGCTCCCCTCCCGGACTGGTGTGATCGCCATCGTGGCACCGGCGGGAACGCGCCCGCCCGCGGAAGGGGGCGCGTTCGTCCAAAGGTGCGACGGATGTAACGACCCGTGCCGAGAACGCGGACTCGCCGTGCCGAGAACGCGGACTCGCGGTCAGTCGCGGCGGCTCCGGGCCCCGCCGGCGCCGGCGCCACTGCCGGTGCCGCTGCCGGCTCCGGCGAAGCCGCGGTCGCGCCGGACGTTGGCCCGGCGGCCCTTGAGGGTCGTGGAACCGCGCAGCGCGCGCAGTACCTCGTCCGCCGCGTGCTCGGGGATCTCCACCAGCGCGTGCCGCTCGTGGATCTGGATGGCCCCGATGTCGCGTCCCGACAGGTTCGACTCGTTGGCGAGCGCCCCCACGATGTCCTGGGGCCGCACGCCGCTGGCACGCCCGGCGTTGACGAACAGTCGCGTGGTGCCGGCCCTGGGCGGGCGCGGGCCCGCGGCGCCGCCCCGGCCGCGCGGGCCGTCGCTGCTGCGGTAGTCGTCGCGCCGGTTGTCATCGCGCCGGAAGTCGTCGCGCCGGCCGGAGCGCGGCGCCTGCACCACCGGGATGTCGTCACCGTCGTCCGGCGTGCCGCCCGCCGCCTGGGCCATCCGGACCGCGGCCACGGCGATGTCGAGCAGGTCGTGCTCGGCCGCGAGTCCCGCGACCATGGCGCGCAACGGCTCGTCGTCGGCCCCGTCCGCCAGCAGTTCACCCAGCGCGTCGCCGGTGCGGGCCAGACGCGCCGCGCGCAGGTCGGCGGCCGTCGGCACGGGTGCGATCTCGACGGACTGCCCGGTCATCCGCTCGACGGCGCGCAGCGCGTACACCTTCGACGGCGGCACCAGCGTGATCGCCACGCCCTCGCGCCCGGCGCGGCCGACCCGGCCGATGCGGTGGACGTACGCCTCGGGCGACTGCGGCACGTCGTGGTTGACGACGTGGGTGAGCAGGTCGATGTCGAGCCCGCGCGCGGCCACGTCGGTCGCGACGAGCAGCTCGGTGCGCCCGCTGCGCAGCCGGTCGACCACGCGGGTTCGGTGCTCCTGGTCCATCCCGCCGTGCAGCGCCTCGGCCCGCAGGCCGCGCCCGGTGAGGGTCTCGGTGACGGCGTCGACGTCCAGGCGCGTGCGGCAGAACACGATCGCCGCCTGCGGCCGCTCGGCCTCCAGCACGCGCCCGAGAGCGGCGGTGGTGTGCGTTCGCGGCACCAGGTACGCGGTCTGGCGCACCTGCGGCGCCGCACCCTCGGCCACGACCTCGCGCGCGATCCGGACCGTGACCGGCTCGCGCAGGTACCTCTGCGCCAGCGCCTCGATGCGGCGCGGAATCGTGGCGGAGAACAGCACGCCCTGGCGGGTGTCGGGGGTGGCGTCGAGCAAGGTCTCGATGTCCTCGACGAACCCCATGTCGAGCATCTCGTCGGCCTCGTCGAGGACGACGATCTCCAGCTCGCCCAGGCGCAGCGCGCCGCGGTTCATCAGGTCGATCGCGCGGCCGGGGGTGGCGACGACGACGTCCACGCCGCGGCGCAGCGCACCCAGCTGCGGGCCGACGGGCGCACCGCCGTACACGGTGAGGACGCGTGCGCCCACCCCGCGCCCGTACTTGGTGATCGCCTCGGAGACCTGCAGCGCCAGCTCCCGGGTGGGCACCAGCACCAGCCCGAACGGCCCGGCGTCGGCGGCGCGTCCCGGGCGCAGCTCGGCGAGCCGCTCCAGCATCGGCAGCGCGAACGCGGCCGTCTTGCCGGTGCCGGTGGCGGCCTGGCCGAGCAGGTCGCGGCCCTCGACGAGCGGGCCGATGGCCTGCGCCTGGATCGGGCTGGGGACGGTGTAGCCCAGCCGCGCGACGGCGTCGAGCAGCTCGTCGCGCAGCGGAAGGTCGGTGAACGCGGGCTGGTCGGGGTCATGCTGGGTCGGGGCAAGCTCGGTCGGGACAAGCGGAGTCGAGGTCAACGGCGTCTTTCGCTCGGGCGGCAGGGCGACGGTCGTCGCCCGTTCTCAGCGGGACGGTGCCCGCGGGGCGAGCCCGCGGAGCCTGTCGACACGACTGCTGCCTGGCGATGCGGTCTCGATCCGGGCCGGGGCCTGATCTTTCCAACGCCCCGACGTCACTCCATCATCCCATGCCGCGCGATCGCCGCCGCGCCCGGTGCGGACGAGCAGCTTCTCTGCTTTCCCGGGTCCGCTTACCCCATGCTCGCCATGCCGTCCGGATGCCCGGTCATCCGCCGTCGACCTCTCCGGCGCCGGGAAGATCCCCGGTTCCGGGACAGGACGTGCCCCGGTGTACGACATGTCCCGGAAGCGACGATCATGACGCGGCCCGGCGCGTGCGGCGACGGCCACGGTCCCCGACTCCGGCGCGTGCGGTGTCAGGGAGCCAGACCCGCGCGGCGCAGGGCATCGGCCATCGCGCCGCCGCCACCGCCGTTTCCGCCGGCGACGTCATGGCCGCCGGTGCTGCCCGCACGACCCTTGCCGCCGCCCTTGCCACCGGCGCCGCCCCTGCCAGCACCGGCGCTGCCACCGGCGCCGGAGCCGCCACCCCGGCTGCCGCCGCCCCCACCACGGTCGCCCCCTGTACGTGCCCTGCCCGCGCCACCCTTGCCGCCACGGGCGCCGGCACCGTCGCGCGACCGGCCGCCCTCCCGGTCCCCCGGTACGTCCGCGCGCTGGTCGCCGCCGGCCCGCCGACTCCCGCCGCGCCCGGCCCCCGGCTCGTCGTCCAGCCGCAGCGTCAGCGAGATGCGCTTGCGAGCCTCGTCGATGTCGAGCACCTTCACCCGCACGACGTCACCGGACTTGACCACCTCTCGCGGGTCGCTCACGAACCGGTCCGACAGCGCCGAGACGTGCACCAGCCCGTCCTGGTGCACGCCGACGTCGACGAACGCCCCGAATGCCGCGACGTTCGTGACGACGCCCTCCAGCACCATCCCCGGCAACAGGTCGGCGATCTTGTGGACGCCGTCGGCGAACGTCGCGGTGCGGAACGCGGGACGCGGGTCGCGGCCGGGCTTCTCCAGCTCGGCGAGGATGTCGGTGACGGTCGGCAGCCCGAACCGGTCGTCGACGAACTCCGCAGGCTTCAACGCCCGCAGCACGGCCCCGTTGCCGAGCAAAGTCGCGACGTCCCCGCCGCCGCGGGCGACCATCCGCCGCACGACCGGGTAGGACTCCGGGTGCACGCCGGAACCGTCGAGGGGGTCGTCGCCGCCGCGGATGCGCAGGAAGCCCGCGCACTGCTCGAACGCCTTGGGCCCGAGCCGCGGCACGTCGAGCAGGGCTGTCCGGGCGCGGAACGGGCCGTGGCTGTCGCGGTGCGCGACGATCTGCGTCGCCAGCCCCTCGCTCACCCCCGACACCCGGCGCAGCAGCGGCACCGACGCGGTGTTGACGTTTACCCCGACGGCGTTCACGCAGTCCTCCACCACCGTGTCGAGCGAGCGGGCCAGCGCCGACTCGGCAAGGTCGTGCTGGTACTGCCCCACACCGATGGACCTCGGGTCGATCTTGACGAGCTCGGCGAGCGGGTCCTGCAGCCGCCGCGCGATCGACACCGCGCCGCGCAGCGAGACGTCGAGCTCCGGCAGCTCGGCCGAGGCGTACGCCGACGCCGAGTACACCGACGCCCCGGCCTCCGACACCATCACCTTGGTCAGGCCGGGCATGGCGGCCACGAGCTCGCCGGCCAGCCTGTCGGTCTCCCGCGACGCCGTGCCGTTGCCGATCGCGACCAGCTCGACGGCGTGCGCGGCCGCGAGCTTCGCCAGAGCGGCGAGCGCGCCGTTCCAGTCCCGGCGCGGCTCGTGCGGGTAGACCGTGTCGGTGGCGACGACCTTGCCCGTGGCGTCCACGACCGCGACCTTGACCCCGGTGCGCAGGCCCGGGTCCAGGCCCAGCGTGGCGCGGCTGCCGGCGGGGGCGGCGAGCAGCAGGTCGCGCAGGTTCGCCGCGAACACCCCGATCGCGGCCTCCTCGGCGACGGTGCGCAGCCGCACCCGGACGTCGATGCCCAGGTGCGCCGCGATGCGGGTGCGCCACGCGAACCGGACGACGCCCGTGAGCCAGGCGTCGGCCGGGCGGCCGCGGTCGGCGATCCCGAACGCCGCGGCGACGGCCCGCTCCTCGTCCGCGGTGTCGCCGGTGTCGTTGGGTTCCAGCGTGACGTCGAGGACCTCCTCGGCCTCGCCGCGGAACACCGCCAGGATCCGGTGCGACGGGAGCCTCGTGAACGGCTCGGCGAAAGCGAAGTAGTCCGAGAACTTGGCCCCGTCGGCCTCGCGACCGGCCCGGACGGCGCTGACGAGCCGCCCCCGCGACCACATCCGCTCCCGCAGTCCGCCGATGAGGTCGGCGTTCTCGGCGAAGCGCTCCACGAGGATCGACCGCGCGCCCTCCAGCGCGGCAGCGGCGTCGGCGACCTGCTCGTTCACGTACCCGGTGGCGACGGCGGCCGGGTCCTGCGACGGGTCGCCGAGCAGGGTGTCGGCGAGCGGTTCGAGGCCGGCCTCGCGGGCGATCGTCGCCTTCGTCCGGCGCTTCGGCTTGTACGGGAGGTAGACGTCCTCCAGCCGTGCCTTGGACTCCGCCGCCTCGATGCTCGCCCGCAGCTCGCCGGTGAGCTTCCCCTGCTTGTCGATCTCCGCCAGCACCGCGGCCCGGCGGTCTTCCAGCTCACGCAGGTAGCCCAGCCGCTCCTCGAGCGTGCGCAGCTGGGCGTCGTCGAGGGTGCCGGTGGCCTCCTTGCGATACCGGGCGATGAACGGCACCGTCGCGCCGCCGTCGAGGAGGTCGACGGCGGCGGAGACCTGGTGGGTGCGGACGCCGAGCTCGTCGGCGATCCGCTGCGGGATGGCGTGTGTCGTGCTCACGCGCCGAATCGTCGCAGCGGCGCTCGCGCCCCGACACCCCGCCCGCCCGGTCGTCGCGCGCGCCAACCCCGCGGGTGGCACCGCGGCGAGATCCACCGGTGCGCCGGCACCGGGCCCGGCACCCGGACCCGGGGCCCGGGCGTCGGGGCCCGGTCAGGCCGGCGGGCTCCAGCGCGCCGCGTCCGGGTTGCCCTCCACCGCGCGGTAGGCGTCCAGGTTGCGGAAGAACCGGGAGAAGATCTCCGTGCCGGCGCCCAGCCGCTCCGGATCGAGGTCGTCCACCAGTGCCCGGCCGATCGCGACCAGCTTCCGGAACGACCACCGGACCACCTCGCCGTCCTCGTTCAGGTAGCTCGTCTCGGCCTCGCGGGCGTGCGCGTGCGCGATCCGTTCGGCGTCCTCGTCGGACGCCGCGCGCAGCAGCACGATCGACTCCTCGTACGACGGAACGTGGCCCGGGCCGTCGACGGTGACCTCGTTGACCAGGACGGCGACGTAGAGCGCGTCGGGCTGCTGCTTGGTGGACGTGGAGCATGCCTACCGGACTTTCGCCCCGCCCGGATCTGGGCAGCTCTCGGTGACGCGACGACGGACGCGTCAGGGGCGCGCCTCGATGATGAGATCGAACGGTGTCTCCGCCGCCCGCCGGAACCGAGTGAAGCCGGTATCGCGTAGAGGCGCCCGACCGGATTGATGTTGTCCTCCACCCTGTCGTTCGCGTAGGGCTCGACGAGCAGGAATGTCCCGTCGGGATCGAGCGCGTCGCGGATGTGCCGTGCCGCCCCGCGCGGATCCGGCAGTCGTGCTGCGCGTCGAAGACGGCGACCAGGTCGTAACCCGTGCCGGGGAAGTCCGCGGCCGCGGCCGTGTCGAGACACCCGGGTAGCCAGGCCCGCGTCGGTGGCGCGCCTGCGAGCCTGCTCGATCGACGGACGGGCGGCGCGCGATGCGTCAGTACGATGTTCGGCCAGGCGCGGGAGCACTCATCGGCCGGTCGCCCAGCCGCGGGCGCGAGTGGGGCAGCAAGAGCTGCCCGGGGCGGTCGCTACGGACGCAACCCGTCGAGCAGCCGGGCCGGGACGATCGTCACCGGGAACGGGTGCTCGGCGTGGAACTCGTCGTCACCCACGACGTGCGCGACCTGCTCGTAGCCCGCGCCCGCGAGCCGGAAGGCGGTGATCGATCCGGTACCGGTGGGGTCGAGGAGCCAGTAGGACGGGACGCCCATTCGCGCATAGTGCGCCTTCTTCGTGTTGCGGTCGAGCAGCGCGGTGCTGCGCGACAACACCTCGACCGCCAGCACGGGCGCCACCGGCAGGTGCTTCGGCGTCAGGTCGGTGAACCGGGCGACGAGGACGTCGGGCTGCACCTCGCTGTCGAACGCCGTCTGCACGGCGAACGGGGCGATCAGTACCCGCAGGTCACGCGGACAGGCCGCCCGCAGCACGACGTAGGCGGTGGCGCCCATCTCCTGATGTCCCCAGCTCGGCGCCGGGCTCACGATGAGTGTCCCGTCGATGAGCTCGTAGCGGTTGCCGTCATCGGGCATCGCCTCCAGGTCCGCGACCGTGAACGGGCGACCTGTCGGAATGGCGGCGTAGCCGGTGGTCATGACTGCCATGGTCCCCTCCGGGGTTGCTGAGGTACAGGTCTCAGTCCCCATGGACGGAATCCGGAGCCGGGAGGTTCCAGCTACTTCTTCTTGTCCGGGCTCGCGTCGGTGGACAGCGCCGCGACGAAGGCCTCCTGCGGCACCTCGACCCGTCCGATCGTCTTCATCCGCTTCTTGCCCTCCTTCTGCTTCTCCAGCAGCTTGCGCTTGCGGGTGATGTCGCCGCCGTAGCACTTGGCGAGCACGTCCTTGCGGATCGCGCTGATGTTCTCCCGGGCGATGATCCGCGAGCCGATCGCCGCCTGGATCGGCACCTCGAACTGCTGGCGCGGGATCAGCTTGCGCAGCTTCGTGGCCATCGTGGTGCCGTAGGCGAACGCCGCGTCCTTGTGCCGGATCGCCGAGAACGCGTCCACCGGCTCGCCCTGCAGCAGGATGTCGACCTTCACCAGCTCCGCCGCCTGCTCGCCGGCCTCCTCGTAGTCCAGCGACGCGTAGCCGCGGGTGCGCGACTTCAGCGCGTCGAAGAAGTCGAAGATGATCTCGGCGAGGGGCATCGTGTAGCGCAGCTCCACCCGCGTCTCCGAGAGGTAGTCCATGCCGCCGAGCACGCCCCGCCGCGACTGGCACAGCTCCATGATCGCGCCGATGAACTCGCTCGGCGCGAGGATCGAGGTCTTCACGACCGGCTCGTAGATCTCCGCGACCTTCCCGGTCGGCCAGTCCGACGGGTTGGTGACGGTGAGCTCGGTGGCCCCGGTCCTGTCCGGCCCGTCGAGCTCCACCCGGTAGACGACGTTGGGTGCGGTGGAGATGAGCTCGAGCCCGGCCTCGCGTTCGAGGCGGTCGCGGGTGATCTCCAGATGCAGCAGGCCCAGGAAGCCGACCCGGAACCCGAACCCCAGCGCCGAGGACGTCTCCGGCTCGTAGGTGAGCGCGGCGTCGTTGAGCTGCAGCTTGTCCAGCGCCTCGCGCAGCTCGGGGTACTGCGAGCCGTCCACCGGGTAGAGCCCGGAGTAGACCCTCGGGCGCGGCTCGCGGTAGCCCGTCAGCGGTGTGGTGGCGCCGTGGCGCTGGGAGGTGACCGTGTCGCCCACCTTGGACTGGCGGACGTCCTTCACCCCGGTGATCAGGTAGCCCACCTCGCCGACGCCCAGCCCGATGCTCGGCTTCGGGTCGGGCGAGACGATGCCGACCTCGAGCAGCTCGTGCGTGGCGCCCGTCGACATCATCTTGATCCGCTCGCGCGGGGTGATCCGCCCGTCGACGACCCGGATGTAGGTGACGACGCCGCGGTAGGTGTCGTAGACCGAGTCGAAGATCATCGCGCGGGCGGGCGCGTCGGCGTCGCCCGTCGGCGCCGGGACGACCCGGACGACCTCGTCGAGCAGCTCGGACACGCCGATGCCGGTCTTGGCGCTCACCCGCAGCACGTCACCGGGCTCGCAGCCGATGATGTGCGCGATCTCGGCGGCGTAGCGGTCCGGGTCGGCGGCCGGGAGGTCGATCTTGTTGAGCACCGGGACGACCGTGAGGTCCTTCTCCAGCGCCAGGTAGAGGTTCGCCAGCGTCTGCGCCTCGATCCCCTGCGCCGCGTCGACCAGCAGCACCGCGCCCTCGCACGCCTCCAGCGCGCGGCTCACCTCGTAGGTGAAGTCGACGTGACCCGGCGTGTCGATCAGGTGCAGGACATGCTCCTGCTCCCCCACCTTCCACGGCAGCCGCACGTTCTGCGCCTTGATCGTGATGCCGCGCTCGCGCTCGATGTCCATGCGGTCGAGGTACTGCGCGCGCATCAGGCGCTCGTCGACGACGCCGGTGAGCTGGAGCATGCGGTCGGCCAGCGTCGACTTGCCGTGGTCGATGTGGGCGATGATGCAGAAGTTCCGGATCAGGTCCGGCGCGGTGAACGTACGGTCGGCGAACGAGCTCAATCGGGTTCCATTCCGGATGCAGGGACCTTCATGGTCCCATGCGGTCGCGGTGGCCTGCCGCGACGGTTTCCCGGCGGGCCCGGACGGGCACCCCCACATCGGAGGTGCGACGCACATGACGCAGGTCGAGCAGCAGAACACGCACGACTGGACGGGCCGCACCGTGCGCGGGCGCGACGGCGCCGGGCTCGGCCGGCTCACCGAGGTGCACGGCACCTGGGGCGTCGTCCGGTCGCGGCTGGGCAGGCGCAGGCTCGTGCCGCTCGACGGTGCGGTCGCCGACGACGACCGCGGCGTCCGGGTGCCCGTCGACCGCGCGGGCGTGCGCAGCGCTCCCAGGGCAGCGGCCACCGCACCGGACCCGGAGACCGCGGGCACGCTGCACGACCACTACCACGGCCGCCGCGTCCTGGCCGACGCCCAGGCGCGCCGCCGCGAGCGGTTCGGCGGGATGAAGCTCGGGGCGGCGTTCTTCGGCTGGCTGGTCGCCGTCGGGCTCACCGTCCTGCTCGCCGGGATCGTCGGCGGCGTGCTCACGGTGCTCGGCACCGCACCGAGCCCTGTCGTCGCGGCGCTGGTGGCGCTCGCGATCCTCGTCGTCGCCTAC
>JBQTJE010000107.1:0-15911 GCA_052387455.1 Pseudonocardia sp. | reverse complement strand
CGCCGGCCCGGGCGGGCGCGTGGGTCGCCGTCACCGCGGCCACCCACCCGCTCGTCCTGGTCGGGGTCGCGCGGTGGGCGGGGCACGAGCGGGCGGAGTTCGCCGCCGGCTCGTTCACCGAGGTGGAGGCGGCGTTCGGCGCGGCCGGGCTCACGGTCTGCGCGGCGACCGGGGCGCCCGATCCGCTCGCGCCCGCCGCCGTCGCCAGCCGCAGCTACGAGCTCGGGACCGGCTGCACCGGTGACGTCGCGGCGGTGGTGGTGGACCGCTTCGCCGACGTCGCCCACCGCGACGCCGCGGCCCTGCGCTTCGAGGGCCTCGTCCGCCCGCGCGGCAGCGGCGTGGTCTACACCCTCGGCGACACGACGGTGTTCGTGCGCGGCTCGGGTGACCACGCCGTCCAGGAACGGCTCGACCCGGCCCTGCGCGCGGCGGGTGCCCGGTGACGGCGGGCCGCGGGGTGCGCCTGGGCATCCTGGGCCTGGCGATGATCAACGTCGCGTCCATCGTCAGCGCCCGGAACCTGCCGGTGATGGCCGAGTACGGCTGGTCGATGCTGGTGCTGTTCGCGATCTCGATCCTGGTGTTCCTGGTGCCGATCTCGATGGCCGCCGCCGAGCTCGGCACCGCGTGGCCGCGCGACGGCGGCGTGTACGCCTGGGTCAAGCAGGCCTACGGCGGGCGCACCGGCTTCCTCGCGGTGTGGTGCGACTACTCGGAGAACATCGCCTGGTTCCCGACGGTGCTCTCGTTCATCGCCGCCTCGCTGGCGTACGCGATCGACCCGACACTGGCCACGAACCAGCTCTTCCTGGTGCTGGTCATGCTGAGCTTCTTCTGGGCCACGACGCTGGCCAGCCTGGCCGGGGTGCGGGCGTCGTCGGCGATCGGCGCGATCGGCACGGTCGCGGGCTCGATCTTCCCGGCGATCCTGGTCGTCGTGCTCGGCGCGGCCTACCTCGCGCAGGGCAACCCGTCGCAGATCCCGTTCTCGGCGGGCGCGCTGGTGCCCGACATCGAGCTGAACAACCTGGCGTTCCTCGGCGGGATCATCCTGCTGTTCACCGGCATGGAGATGGCCGGGTTCCACGCCCGCGTGACCCGCGACCCGGGTCGCGTCGTGCCCCGAGCGATCCTGGTCGCGGTGCTGATCACGGTGACGTTCTCGGTGCTGGGGTCGCTGTTCATGGCGTTCGTGCTGCCACAGCAGGAGATCAGCCTGGTGTCCGGGACGATGGAGCTGTTCTCCAGCGTGCTGGACAAGCTGTCCCTGGGGTGGCTGCTCGCGCCGCTGGCGCTGGTGGTGGCGCTCGGCGGCGTCGCGCACCTCGCGCCGTGGATCCTCGGCCCGGCCAAGGGCGTCGCGGCCGTGGCGCAGGAGGGCCTCGCGCCCGCGCGGCTCGGGCGGGTCAACCGCAACGACGTGCCGGTGGCACTGCTGGTGATCCAGGGCATCGGGGGCTCGGTGTTCGCGCTGCTGTTCCTGCTGGTCCCGAGCGTCAGCACGTCGTACTGGATGCTCTCGGCGGTCACCGCACAGATCATCATCGTGATGTACGCGCTGATGTTCGCCGCGGTGATCAAGCTGCGCTACACCCAGCCCGACACGCCGCGGCCGTACAAGATCCCCGGTGGGCTGCCCGGCGTCTGGCTGGTCGGCGGGATCGGGCTGGCGGGCTGCGTGGCGTCGTTCCTGCTCGGCTTCATCCCGCCCAGCCAGCTCAAGACCGGTGACACGGTGGTGTACGTGCTGCTGCTCGCCGCGGCCGTCGTGGTGCTCTCCCTGCCGCCGTTCGTGTTCGCGCTGCTCGCCCGCCGCCGCGCGGGCGCCTCACGGGGCCGCCACCGCGTCGAGGCCGGCTGAGCGGGCCGCCGAGCGGGCCAGCGCCACCGTCGCCACCACCATCCCCACCACGAGCACCCCGATCAGCACCCACTCCGCGCCGTCGGCGCGCAGCTGCTCGCCGAGCACGGTCACCCCGATCGCGAAGCCGAACACCGGCACGCCGCTCGTCACCGCCGGCAGCGACGCGCCCAGGTCACCGGCCTGGAACGCCGACTGCTGCGCGACGGTGCCGCCGACCGCCACCACCACGAGCGCGTAGGTCTCCCAGCTGGTCAGCAGCACCGGCAGGCCGTCGTCGAGCAGGCTCACCACGCCCTTCGTCAGCGCGGCCGTGGCCCCGTAGAGCACGCCCGTGGCCACGGCGAGCAGCACCGCGCGCGACGTCCCGCGCCGCGCGGCGGCCGCGACGAGGCAGCCGGCGAGCACCGCGCCCAGCACCAGCGCGGTGGGCAGCCACTGCTGCACCGGCGCCACGTCGACCCCCTCGGTGGGCTCCCCGACCGCGACGAACACCGCGAGCGCGGCCGCGAGCAGCACCGCCCATCCGCCGTCGGCGGGCCGCATCCGCCGCCCGGCCCACCGGGCACCCAACGGCAGCGCGAACAGCAGGGTCGTCACCAGCAGCGGCTGCACCAGCAACAGCGAGCCGACCGCGAGCGCGGCGGCCTGCGCCACGTAGCCGCCGACGTCGCTGAGCGTGCCGAGCCACCACAGCGGCCGCCGCACCAGCACCCGCATGAGCGCGAGCCCGGCCCGGTCGTCGGGCACCGCGGCCGCACTGCGCTGCTGGGCCGCCGACGCCACCGCGAACAGCACCGCGGCGACCAGCGCCAACCCTGCCGCCAGACCGGTCACCGGCCCTATGATGCCGCGCATCGAGCAGATCGCGAACCTGCCGGTGATCAGCTGGTGGCCGGTGCGTGCCGTGCTGCTCGCGCTCGCCCTGCTCGCCGTCGCCGCCGTGATCGCCACGGTCCGCCGCGGCGCCCCGGTCGCGCGCCGGGGCGTCACCCTGGGCGTCGCCACCGGCCTGGTGCTGCTCAACGCCGCGGCCGCCGTCAACGCCTACTTCGCCTACTACCCGACACTCGGCGAGGCACTCGGCGGCTCCGGCCCCGACGAGACGTCGCTGGCCGCCGCGGACGCCGACGAGGGCTCGATCCCCGCGCAGGGCCAGGTCGTCCCGCTGGCGATCCCGGGCACCGTATCGGGGTTCCAGGGCCGGGACGCGCAGGTGTACCTGCCACCCGCCTGGTTCGCCCGCCCCCGGCCGGAGCTCCCGGTGATCATGCTGCTGCACGGCAGCCCGGGGCGCCCGACCGACTGGACCGAGGGTGGCGACGCGGCCGCTACCGCCGACGCCTTCGCGGCCCGACACGGCGGCGTCGCGCCGGTGCTCGTCATGCCGGACGTCAACGGCGACCTCGTCACCGACACGGAGTGCGTGAACAGCTCGCTGGGCGCCGCCGAGACCTACCTGACCGTCGACGTCCCCGCGGTCGTACAGCGCACGCTCGCGACGAAGGCGCCGGGGCCCGGGCGCTGGGCCGTCGCCGGCTTCTCCGAGGGCGGGGCCTGCGCGATCATGCTGGCATTGCGGCACCCCGACCTGTTCGCGGCGTTCGGCGACTTCGGGGGCCTGCTCGGCCCGCGCGTCGCCGATGCGAACGCCGATCCCGGCGGCGTCACCGTCGCCCAGCTCTTCGGCGGCTCGACCCAGGCGTTCCTCGCCCACGAGCCCTCGGCGCTGCTCGCCGACCCGGCGCCCGCGGTCCGCGAGCTGGGCGGCTGGTTCGAGGTGGGCAGCGCCGACCCGCAGCCGCTGGCCGCCGCGCAGGCACTCGCCCCGCTCGCGCAGCGGGCCGGCCTCACGACCTGCCTCGTCGTCGTCCCCGGCGGGGGGCACACCTTCGACGTGTGGAGCGCGGCCCTTCGGTCGTCGCTGCCGTGGATGGCGGCCCGGCTCGGCATCGGGTCGCCGGCCGCGGGGACGGCGGCCGGCTGCCCACCGGCCGCGTGAGCGCTACCGCGTCCCGGGCCAGTCCCACCCGATCAGCGCCTCCGCACCCCGCTCGTACCCGAAGCCCATCACGCGGTCGGCCTCCTGCGCGCCGAACCGGAAGAACGACCCGGCGGAGAACGCCAGGCGCCGCGGCTCGACCAGCAGCATCGGCACGTGCCGCCGGTCGGTCGCCCCGGGGGCGTCGCGGGCGAGGGTGTTCACCGTGTTCGCGTGGTCGAGGTCGGCGTGCAGCGCGAACCGGGCGAGGTTGTCGACGAGCAGGCCGACCGTCTCGCCCATCGACGTCGGCGGCGGCGCGGGGCGGGCGCCCCCGCTGCCGGAGACCACGATCACCGCGTCAGGCTCGTAGTCCATCACCGGCGCCAGCGGGGTGTTGGCCACCGTCCCCGCATCGACGAGGGACCGGCCGTCGACCACGACCGGCGGGAACGCGATCGGCACGGCCGCGCTGGCCAGCACGTGGTCGACGGTGAGCTGCACCAGGCTGGTGCGCGCGGACGGCCGCACGGGCGCGGAGTTGCTGAACCGCAGCACCTCGCCGGTGGCGAGGTCGACGCTGGACACGAGCAGCGTGGCGCCCTCGACGATCGGCAGCAGCGGCCCGCCCAGGTGGCGGGCGAGGGTCGCCCGGGACGGCGAGCTGTCCAGCAGGGACGTCCAGCCCACGGAGCCCAGGATCCAGTCGAGCAGGTGCGGTGCGCCGCGCAGGATGTTCGGCAGGTGCGGCAGGCGGTACCAGTCGGTGCGCCAGCGGGCCACGTCGCCCCAGCGCACCCCGCGCCAGAGTGCGGCCACAGCGTCCGCGTCCATGCCGACGGCCAGCGCCGCCGCGTTGAACGCTCCGGCCGACACCCCGGAGAACAGCCGCGGCGCAAGACCCGCCTCCTGCACCGCCCGCACGACGCCCGCGCCGAAGTAGGCCGCCGGTGCGCCGCCACCGGAGAACACGATCGCCAGTCCCCCCGCCATGAGGCCCAGCATGCCGGTCGGTAGGGGTCGCTCCAAGCTCGACGAGCACCGGGGATCGCGGCACGTGCCCCGCGTCAGGACCCGATCCACTCCAGCCAGGCCGCGCCGGGGTGCGCCCGGCCGAGGACGGCGCCCGAGCGCGCGCCGGCGCGCACGCTCACCCGGCCGATCACCCCGAACACGCCGCCGGCGCGACCGTCCTGCAACCACCCGGCCGGGACGTCCACCTCCTGCACGGACGCGCGGGCATCCGGACCGAGCGGCACCAGCGGGTCGACCGAGATCCATTCCACGTCGCGCCGCCGTCCGATGCGGTCGAGCAGCTCGTGGAAGCCGATCAGCCGGTCGGGCGGCAGGAAGACGTGCACGTACGTGTCGACGAGGCACAGGAGCGCGTCGGTGGGCACGCTCGCGACGACGTCGGGCAGGACGTCGAGGAGGTCGCCGCGCACGGTCTGGGCCGGATGGGCGCGGGCGACCTCCACGGCGGCGGCGTACCGCGTCACCGCACCCACCTCGGGCGGCACGCACGCGGCCAACCACGCTGCGGTCGCCGGATCGGTGACGTCGAGCGGCTCGCCGTCGACCCCCACCCGGTGGGCCAGGGCGGGCATCGGGTGCGGCACCGGTGGCCGCGCACCCGGCCGCACCGCGCAGTCCAGCCCCACGGCGGCCGCCGTGTCCCCGGCCCGCAGCGCGGAGCCGTCGGGCAGCAGGTAGGAGTACCGGTAGCGGTCGAGGTGCAGCCCGAGGCCGGCGCCGGTGCCGAGGTCGACGAGCGCGAGCGGCCGCGGATCCGCTGCCGCGATCGTCGCCAGCACCGGCAGCACGTCCAGGCACCGGCCGACCTCGTTCATCTGGTAGCGATGCTGCCCGCACAGCCGGGTGATGGCGTCGCGGTCTGCCTCGACGAAGGCCCGCAGGGCCGCGCGGAACCCGTCGTCGCGGGCCGGCTGCGCACCGCCGGGCCGCGGGTAGTAGCCGATCAGCGGCTCCGGATGTACCTGCGCCACCCGCATCCTGATCGCGGCGCTGAGCAGCAACGCCGGCAGCCGGTCGGGCGGGAGCGACGCCGCGAGGTCGAGCAGCACGGCGTCCTCGGCGATCGCGGTGAACGTCTCGGCCGTGAGCCACCAGCTCGGCGGGGCGCCGGCCGGCGACCATGCGGCCGCGACCGCGCGCGACTGAGCGGCGACGGCCTCCCGGCGGTCACCCATCCGCATCCCTCGTGTGCACGACGCCCACCACGACCCAGGATGGCGCCGTCAGCAGGCCGGGTCAACGAGGACGGGCGCCGCCCGAGCGGGGCGCCACCGGACACCCGGCGTGCCGTCGCCTGGCGTGTCGTCATCCGTTCGAGCGACCACGGCCGGTAAGAAAGCCTGAGGGGGCCGGGAGGAGCCGCGATGCGTGACGTGGAGCGGCGGGACCACCTGGCCGGCACGTGGCTCGCGATGCTGACGATCGGGCTCGTCGCACCGCTGGCGCCCGTGACGTCCGCGCCCGCGACACCCCCGTCCGCGACCGTCGCACCGGCCCCCGTGTACCTGCCGGACGCGCCGGTGACCGCTCGCGCGGTGGTCCTGAACGTCACGCCGCACGTCCCACCCGGCGGGCGGACGGTCGCGCTCACCTTCGACGACGGGCCCGACCCCCGCTGGACGCCGCAGGTGCTGGAGCTGCTCGCGCGGCACCGCGCCGTCGCAACGTTCTGCCTGGTCGGCGACGTCGCGCGCGGCCGCGAGCAGCTCGTGCGGCAGATCGCGGCCGCCGGCATGCGGCTGTGCGACCACAGCCGCACCCACGACCTCGAGCTGCCCGGCCGGGCGGGCCCGCAGCTCGCCGAGGAGATCGTGGACGTCAAGTCCCAGCTCGCCGCGACGAGCGGGGCGCCGATCGAGTACTTCCGCGCGCCCGGCGGCAACTGGTCACCCGAGATCATTCGCCTCGCCGTGGCGCACGGGATGCAGCCGCTGGGCTGGTCGGTGGACACCTACGACTGGCGGCGACCGGGGGCGGACGCCATCGTCGCGACCGTCCGGCAACAGGTGCGTCCCGGCGCGGTCGTGCTGCTCCACGACGGCGGCGGCGACCGCGCGCAGACCGTCGCCGCGCTGGAACGACTGCTCCCCTGGCTGGTCGAGCAGGGCTACCTGTTCACCTTCCCGTGACGGGCCGGGCTACAGCGCGGCGAGCACGGCCTCGGCCGAGCTGAGCTCGACGTCCGCGGGGCTCGCCTCCACCTGGATCCACTCGATCACGCCGTCGCGCAGGATCGCGGCGTAGCGCAGCGACCGGGTACCACCGAAGATCGCCGCGTCGAACGTCAGGCCCATCGCCTGAGCGAACTCCGCCATCGGGTCGGCCACCATGTCCACCGCGTCGCCGACCTCCAGCGAACGGGCCCACCCGTTCAGCACGAACGCGTCGTTCACCGACACGCACGCGACCGCGTCCACGCCCTTGGCCCGCAGCTCGTCGGCGCGCAGCACGAAGCCGGGCAGGTGGGTGTCGTTGCAGTTCGGCGTGAACGCGCCGGGCAGCCCGAACAGCACCACGGTGCCGCTGCCGAGCAGCTCGAGGCTGCCCCGCTCGGCCGGGCCGTCGGGGGTCATGGTCATGACGGACACGTCAGGGATCTTCGAACCGATCTCGGGCACTGCCGGACCTCCGCATGGTCGGGCCGCCGGAAACGGCCCTGGTGATCGTCTCGCCCGGACCCTACCTGCGGCGATGCGCACCCGATCGGGTCACTGCCGGTCGGGTCACTGCCGGTCGGGTCACTGCCGGTCGGCCACCAGGAACACGACCTCCGACGGGTCGTACCAGGCCAGCTCGTGGTCCTCGGCCTCGCCGACGAGGAAGTCGGCGTCGAGATCGCCCATGTCGGCGGCGTCGATCGCGCCCGCGGCCTGGCGGACGGCGTACTCGGCCTCCTCGGTGTCGACGTGCACCGCCGCGACCCGCTCCAGCGGCACCGACCCCGCGAGCCGCACGGCGCCGTCGTCGAGGTCCGGGCGCAGCGTGACCCCGTCCAGGTCGGCCGCGACGACGATCCGCCGGGCGGGCGTCGCCTCCTCGCCCAGCCCCAGCTCCACCGACAGCAGCCGCAGCGACGCCCGCGCCGCCTCCGACAGCGCCGCGTACTCCAGTTCCTCCTCGTCGCCGCTGGTGTAGCGCTCGCGCAGGCGCGGGGTGAGTGCGAACGCGGTGCCACCGATCGGGTCGAACTCGCCGTGGCGGGCGAGCGTGCGCAGCATCGGCCAGGTGGCGGGGACGTAGACCCGCCGCGTCGGGGGCCCGTCCTCCGGCTCTGTCACGGGGCGACCGTACCGACCAGCTCGTCGAGCGACTCGTCGACCAGCCCGGCGAGCACGTCCACGTCGGGCATCGCGTCGCGGTCGGCGGTGAAGCCGTAGTACACCCCGCCGTCGTAGGAGGTGAGCCCGATGGCCAGCGCCTGCGCCTTCGCCAGCGGCACGACGGGGAACATCTCCAGCATCTGCGCGCCCGCTGCGTAAAGCGGGAACTGCGGCCCGGGGACGTTGGTGACCATCAGGTTGAAGATCCGCTTCGCCATCCCGCTCGCCGTGCGCGCGCCCAGCGCGTGCAGCGTGGGCGGGGCGAACCCGCCGATACGGACCAGCGTGCCCGCCCCCACCGACGGGTGCGACGCGGTGTGCTCGCGCATCGCGTGCGCGACGTGGTGCAGCCGCACCACCGGGCTGGGCTCCCCCACCGGCAGGTCCACCAGGAACGACGCCACCCGGTTGCCCAGCGACCCGCCGGTCGCCGAGCTGGGCACGTCCGCCTCGCCGCGCACCGACAGCGGCACCAGCGCCCGCACCGTGCTCGACGGGGTGACGGCCTCGCCCCGGGAGAGCAACCACTCCCGCAGGGCGCCGGCGACGACGCTGAGCACGACGTCGTTGACCGTGCAGCCGTGCGCCGCCCGCACCCGGCGATAGGACTCCAGCTGCGTGCGCGCCACCGCGAACCGGCGCTGGGTGGAGATGGGGACGTTCAGCGGGCTGCCGGGGGCACGCCTGCTCGCGTTCCAGGCCACCGAGAAGACCTGGCCGAGCCCCTCGGCGAACTTGGCGGCGGTGGCGATCGCGTCCCCGGCTGCCGCCCGCGCGGTGTCGACCAGCTCGCCGGGGCGCGCCACCGCCTCTGCGACGGCGCCCAGCACGAGCTGCGAGTCGGTGGGTTCGGAGCGGGGCATCCACAGCTCGTCGGGCACCACCCGCGGCTCCGGGGAGACGTCGAGGATCACCTGGCCGATGTCGATGGCGCTCACCCCGTCCACCATCGCCTGGTGGGTCTTGGTGAGCACCGCCGTGCGCCCGCGCGCGAGGCCCTCGACGAGGTACATCTCCCACAGCGGCCGCGTGTGGTCCAGCGGCCGCGACACCAGCCGTGCCACCAGCTCGTTGAGCTGCGCATCGGTGCCCGGCCTGGGCAGCGCGGAGCGGCGGACGTGGTAGGCGACGTCGAAGTCCGGGTCGTCCACCCACACCGGGCGGGCGAGGTTGCCCGGCACGCGACGCACCTTCTGGCGGTAGCGCGGCACCAGCGCGATGCGCTGCTCGATCAGCTCCACGAGCCGGTCGTAGTCGAACCCCGCGCGCGGCCGCTTGAAGATCGACACCGCGCCGACGTGCATCGGAGTGGTGGGTTGTTCGAGATACAGGAACGACGCGTCGAGGGCGGAGAGCCGGGGCGGCATGGGCCGATCCTAGGCTCGACCCGTGCCGCCGGAGAGATCAGCAGGATCCAGGTCACCCAAGGACACCTTCATCACGGTGTACGGCCGCCGGCCCGTGCTGGAGGTGCTCGACGACCCCGCGCTGCGCGTCGACAAGGTCATCCTCGCCGACGACCAGCGCGGCGAGCCCGCCCGCGCGATCCTCGCCGCCGCCCGCTCCCGCGGCGTGCCGGTCCAGCGCGCCTCCGCGCACCGGGTGAAGGTGCTCGCCGGCAACGGCCGCCACGACCAGGGCGTGCTCGCCGACGTCGTCGCGCCGCGGATGGCCCCCGTCGAGGAGTTCGCCGCCGGGGCGGGCGAGCGGGCGTCGGTGCTCGTGCTCGACGGCGTCACCAACCCGGCGAACGTGGGGATGCTGCTGCGCTCGGCCACCGCCGCCGGGCTCGACGGGGTGCTGCTGCCCCGCCGCGGCGTGCCGTCGATCGACCCGCTGGTCGTGAAGGCGTCGGCCGGGGTCGCGTTCCGGGCGCCCGTGCTGCGCGCCGCCACCGCCGCCGAAGGGTGCGCAGCGCTGCGCGCGGCCGGGTTCGGCGTCTTCGGGCTGGACGCGGGCGGGCGCTCCCTGCTGGACGCGGCGCTGCCACCGCGGGTCGCCCTGGTGCTCGGCGGCGAGACCGGCGGCCTGTCGGCGGAGGTGGCCGCCGCATGCTCGGGGCTGCTCGCGATCCCGATGGACGGCGGCGTGGAGTCGCTCAACGTGGCAAGCGCCGGGGCGGTCGCGGCGTTCGAGCTGCGGCGGCGCCGCGGGTAGCGGCCGCGGATGTGGTGGCCGGTGGGCGCCCGTCCTTTGCTCTGCGCACCGATACGCACCACCCGCCGCGCCGCCGCCCAGCCGGGCCCCCGTCCCGAGCGAGCCTCCGCGGCGTCCCTCCTCCTCTGCACCGAGCACCCGCGTCCCGACCGCGCCCATGATCACCGCCTGGGGACACGCAACCGTCGCCATGCCGGCGTGACGTCCCGAAACAACGATCATGGGCTTCACGCAGCAGCCGCGGATCCTCATGATCACCGTTTCGGGACACGTCACCGCGCGCAACGCGGCTGGGCGTCCCGAGGCGGTGATCATGGCCGTCGGCCCACCGGTCACGGATGCCCGGCATGGCCGTCGGCCCACCGGTCACGGACGCTCGCCCGGGCCCGGCCGGCGGCGGGCGCTCCTGCCCGGCCGCCGGCGATTCCTGACCGTCGCGGCAGCGATCGCGCCCCGGCCCCCGCCCCGTGCCACGCTGGACACCATGGTCCAGCGCCGCCTGCCCCGTCCCGCCGAGCTGCGCCCGCTGCTGCGCCCGGCCCCGTTCGTGTGGGACGCCGCCGAACGCCGCCTCGGCCGCGCCGCGAGCATCGCCGACCTGCGCGCCATCGCCCGCCGCCGCACACCGCGGGCGGTGTTCGACTACACCGACGGCGCGGCCGACGGCGAGCTGTCGCTGCAGCGGGCGCGGGCCTCGTTCGCCCGGGTGGAGTTCACACCGAGCGTGCTGCGCGACGTCAGCGAGGTCGACACCGGCCGCGACATCCTCGGCGTGCGCTCCGCGCTGCCGTTCGCGTTCGCACCCACCGGGTTCACGCGGATGATGCACCACTCCGGTGAGCGCGCGGTGGCGTCCGTGGCTGCCGAGGTCGGCGTCCCCTACACGCTCTCGACGATGGGCACGACCACGATCGAGGACGTGGCAGCCGCGGCACCGGGGGCGCGGAAGTGGTTCCAGCTCTACCTCTGGCGCGACCGCGCACCGGCCAAGGACCTCGTCCGGCGCGCCGCCGACGCCGGCTACGACACGCTGATGCTCACTGTCGACACCCCGGTCGGCGGGGCCCGCCTGCGCGACGTCCGCAACGGCCTGACCGTCCCGCCCGCGCTGTCGCTGCGCACGTTCGTCGACGGCGCGCTGCACCCGCACTGGTGGTTCAACCTGCTCACCACCGAGCCGCTGGAGTTCGCGAGCCTCGCCTCCACGAACGGCACCGTCGCGGAACTGATCAACCGGGTGTTCGACCCGGCGCTGACCATGGCCGACGTCGAGTGGCTGCGCGGCGCCTGGAGCGGCAAGCTCGTGATCAAGGGCATCCAGAGCGTCGACGACGCCCGCCGCGTGGTGGACGCCGGCGCCGACGCGGTGCTGCTCTCCAATCACGGCGGCCGTCAGCTCGACCGCGCCCCGGTCCCGCTGGAGCTCGTGGCGCCGGTCGCGCAGGCTCTCGGCGACCGCGCCGAGGTGCTCGTCGACACCGGCGTCATGCACGGCGCGGACGTCGTCGCCGCAGTCGCCCTCGGCGCGCGGGCCGCGCTGATCGGCCGCGCGTACCTCTACGGGCTGATGGCCGGCGGCCGGGCCGGTGTCGTGAAGGCCGTCACGCTGCTGGCCGGGGAGATCGTCCGAACCTTGCAGCTCCTGGGGGTGAACAGCGTCGACGAGCTCCGCCCGTCGCACGTCCGGCTTCGCTCGAACGGGTGATGCTCGCGCTGCGGATCTTGCGGGGCGCCGTCATGGTGGGCCGCATGGGATTCATGGACAAGGCAAAGGACCTGCTCGGCCAGCACGACGAGAAGGTCGACCAGGCGCTCGACAAGGCGGGCGAGCACGCCAAGGGGCGCTTCGCCGGCCACGAGGGGCACATCGACAAGGCCGTCGACATGGCCCAGCAGCGCACCGGCGACGGCGACACCACCGCGGACCGGCCCGACGGCGGCGCTGCGGCCCCGCCCGAGGACGGCTCGCCGATCCCGCCGCCGCAGGGCGCCGCGGCCACCACGGCCGAGGTTGAGCAGCCCGCCGCCGAGGTGCCGACCGGGCCGCAGCAGGACGTGCCGGCCGGGCCCGGGCAGCCGCAGCCGTAGACCGAGGAGCGCCGGCCGGGTGTACCCGCGCCGGCGCTCTCCCTGCGCAGCGGAAAGCCGCTCGACCTCACGGCAGGTCGAGCAGGATCTCCACCTCGCCGATCGTCACACCCGGATCCTGATGGTGCACCGCCACCGCCCCCGCGGCCCGCGCCCCGCGGACGTTGCGGGCGAGATCGTCGACGACGACGCACTCCCCCGGCGCCACCCCGAGCAGCGCCGCCACCCGCCGGAACACCTCCGGGTCGGGTTTGCGCACACCCAGCGCGCCGCCCAGCACGACGACGTCGAACAGCCGGCGCACCGGGTCGGGCACGACGTGCGCGTCCGACACCAGCGCTGTCGGCAAGCCAGCCGCCCGGGCCCGGTGCGGCAACGTGAGCATCGGCGCGCCGTCGGTGAGCACGCCGCCGTAGTCCATGATCAGCGCGCGCACGGCGTCATCGCTCACCTGTGGCCGTGAGGACGGCCGCCAGGTAGGTCCGCACCACCGCCTCGTCCCGCCGGGACAGGCGCGGCAGCGCCGCCTGCGCCCGCTTCGCCACCGCGCCCGCCGTGGACGCCCACCGCGCCGTGCCCGCGTCCATGATCACCAGGCGGACGATGCGGCGATCCTCGCCGTCACGCACCCGCCGCACCTCGCCCACCGCCTCCAACGCGTCGACGACCGGTGTCAGCGTCGCGGGGGTGATACCCAAGCGGGCCGCGAGGTCACGATGGGAGAGCTCGTTGTCCTCGACGAGGACGCCCAGCAGAGCCAGTCCGGTGGCCGTCGCTCCGTGAGTCACCGCCGCCCGCTGCCGGTGCCGCGTCGCCGCCGCCCCCGCCCGGGACAGCAGGACATCGAGCGCCATCCGCGCCGGATCGCGCTCGACGAACGTGCGGACCGCGTCCGCGCCGGGATCCACCTCATCATCGACCATGTGGCATACCATATGTGCCCGGACCATATGTGACCATATGGTCCGGTGACGTGCTGATGGTTTCCCCACCGGGCGGCGTCGAGCGGCCGGATGCTCCCGCCCATGACGATCACCGCTCAGCCGATCACGAACCGCCCGATCGCCGCCCGGCCGACCGGCACCCCGACGACCAGCCCACCGACGACCAGCCCACCGCCGGACGCGGCCACCACCGGGCCGCGGGTCCGGGCGATGAGCTACGAGCCGCTGCCCTGCGAGCCATGGCCCGCGCACCCGACCGCCGTCACCCCGACTCGGCCCGCGGCGCCACGTCCGGACACAGGCGGCGAACTTGACGAGTTCGAGCGCGAGGACCGCCTGCACGAGATCGCGGTGGCCGTCCTTCGCCTGCTGCTGGAGGTGCTCGACGGGCACCGACCGCCCGGGCAGCTCACCGAGCACCTCACCAGGCCCGCGTTGCGGCACCTGCGGGCCGCCGGTCTGCGGGGAAGCGGCCGTAGCCGGCTCACGTCGATGCGGGTCTGCCGCCCGGCGCGGCACGCGGCCGAGGTGGCAGCGGTGTACCGCCTCGACGGCCGTGCCCGCGCGGTGGCGGCCCGGTTCGAACGCACCGGGCGTGGGCGGGACGGCTGGCGCTGCGTTGCGCTCCGCCTCGGCTGATGCAGTGCGCGGGCGACCGCGCCCGCCAGCCGCGACCGCGCCCGCCACCCGTCACCGCGCCCGCCGGCCGGCACCGCGCCCACGACCGGACGCGGGCGCGGCACCGAACCGGCGGCGCGGCAGCGGAACGTGGGCCGCAGGGGGATCCCCGTGCGGCGGGGGATCGGGAGCGCGCGACCCGCGGGCCGGTGCGGCAGCGATCGCCCGAGGCGCCGGATCGCCCGACTCGGCCCGCCGGATCGCCCGACTCGCGGGGCGGCGGGTCAGGAGCGCGCGGCTCCGGTCGGCGATCCGTGGCACTGCTTGTACTTGCGACCCGAACCGCACGGGCAGGGGCGGTTACGCGACGGCGTCGGCGTCGATCCGCTCCCCCGGCCGTTGCCCGCGGGGCGGGAGCCCCCGGCGGTGACCCGCTGCGGGGTGCCGTCCTCGGACGGGCCGGTGTAGCTCAGGTCGGTGGGCCGCTGGGCGCGCAGCGCGGGCGGCAGCACGTTCTGGGCCTGGGCAGCGGCCGGCCGGGCCGGGGTGCCACGCGGTGGCGTGGCGTCGTTCGAACCCGGCGCCGCGGCCGGGATCGCCGCCCCGGTCCGGTTCGCCGCGGCCGGGCTCGCCGCCGGCGCCACGTTCGCAGCAGCAGCGACCGAACTCGCGGGGGCCGCCGCGACCGGCTGCTCGGCGGGAGCGGCGAGCTCGAGGCGGAACAGCAGCGTGACCGTCTCCTCCTTGATGCCCTCCTGCATCGCCGCGAACATGTCGTAGCCCTCGCGCAGGTACTCGATGAGCGGGTCGCGCTGGGCCATCGCGCGCAGCCCGATGCCCTCCTTGAGGTAGTCCATCTCGTAGAGGTGCTCGCGCCACTTGCGATCGAGCACCTGGAGCAGCACCTGGCGCTCCAGCTCGCGCATGCCGCCCCGGTCGGCGATCACGGCGTCGATCTGCCCGGCGCGCGACGCGTACGCGGCCTGGGCGTCGGCCACCGTGGCCGCGACGAGGGCCTCGCGGGTGAGGTCGCCCGGGTCGTCCAGCGTGCCGTCGGCCTCGTCACCGTCCACCCCGCCGGCGAGGTCCTGCCAGCGGATCGACACCGGGTAGAGCTGGCCCAACGCCGTCCACAGCTTGTCGAGGTCCCAGTCCTCGGCGTAGCCCTCGGCGGTCGCACCGTTGACGTACGCCTCGACGACGTCGGCGATCATGTGCTGGACCTGCTCGCCCACGTCCTCCCCCGCGAGCACGCGGCGGCGCTCGTCGTAGATGACGGTGCGCTGCTTGTTGAGCACCTCGTCGTACTTGAGGACGTTCTTGCGGATCTCGAAGTTCTGCTGCTCGACCTGGGTCTGGGCGCTGCGGATGGCCTTGGTGACCATGCCGGCCTCGATCGGGACGTCGTCCGGGACATTGAGCCGGTTCATGATCGACTCGACGATGGCGCCGTTGAAGCGGCGCATCAGGTCGTCGCCGAGGGACAGGTAGAACCGCGACTCGCCCTGGTCACCCTGGCGGCCGGAGCGCCCGCGCAGCTGGTTGTCGATCCGGCGCGACTCGTGGCGCTCGGTGCCCAGCACGTACAGCCCGCCTGCCGACTTGACCTTCTCCGCCTCGGCGGCGACCTGCTCCTTGATCCGCGCGATCGTCTCGTCCCAGGCGGCCTCGTAGTCCTCGCGCGTGTCCACCGGGTCGAGCCCGCGCTCGCGCAGCTCGACGTCGGCGAGGAACTCGGGGTTGCCGCCGAGCACGATGTCGGTGCCGCGGCCGGCCATGTTGGTGGCCACCGTGATCGCCCCGGCCCGGCCGGCCACGGCGACGATGTGGCTCTCCCGCTCGTGCTGCTTGGCGTTGAGCACCTCGTGCGGTACCTGGCGCGTGACGAGCAGCCGCGCCAGGTA
>JBQTJE010000106.1:0-2256 GCA_052387455.1 Pseudonocardia sp. | reverse complement strand
GCGGGTCGTCGGCGCGGATCGTGCCCGGCCCGCCGAGTATGGCGTCCACCCCCGCGCGGACCTCGTCCACCCGGTCGAGGTCCGCCGGCCCGGACAGGACCAGCCGCCGCGGGCTCGCGTCGTCGATGCATCCGTCGAGCGACACTGCCACCGACAGCAGGACATACGGGCGCACGCCGCCATCGTCGTGCATGATCCGTGCCTGCGGTGCATTCCGGCCGGGCCTGGCCGCCGTGCACCACAGGCGCGGATCATCAGGCTTCAGCGCGGGGCATCGGGGAGGCCCCGGTTCACGCGGTGCACCAGGGCGGTCAGGTAGGCGAACAGGATCGCCGTGGCGACGACGAGCTGGATGCTCAGCCACCTGGTCGGCCACGAGGCGATCAGCTCGGCCGCGACGGCGGTTCCGATGCTCGCAGCGACCCAGCCCCACCTCCGCAGGCCGGCGAACCGGCGCGCGAACACCAGGCAGGCAACGGCCATCGCGGTGAAGGCCAGCGCCGCACCGACACCGTGCAGGATGCCGTGCACGCTCAGCTCCGGCGGTGCACCCTCAGGCGCACCCGGCGGGAAGCCGGCACCGGCGTCCGCCACGAACACCCCGGCGATGATCAAGCCGACGCCGTACGCGCCGACCAGCCACGGTCCCCAGGTGCCGCTGCGCCCGGGGTGCAGTGCCCGGCGCAGCCCGACGGCGCAGGCGATGACGAGCACGCCCGTGACCACGAAGTTCGCGATCTGGATCCAGCCGTGCTGTCCGATGGACAGCAGGCTCAGCGGGTGGCGGCGCAGGTCGAACCCGTCGACGGTGAACGCCTGGAGCAGGCCGAGGCCGAGGAACAGCGGCCCGGCGACGACGCCGGCGTTCAGCAGGCGCGCGGTGCCCGGGTCGACGGCGTGGACGGGATGGCGGGTGATCGTGCCGGTCATGGGTCCTCTCCTCGTGGTCGGTGGGTCAGCGGTTGCGGAGGTACTCGATCAGGACGGGGGCGAGCAGGTCGTCGGGAACGCTGTGCCACTGCCCCGGGAGGCTGCGGTGCGTCGCGTCGGGCAGGGCCGCGGCGACATGCGCCGCCATGCCGGTGAGGGCATCAGCGCTGCCCTCGCTGTCGACGACGAGCACCGGGACGGTGACGCCCGCCAGCACCTCCGGGGTGGTCTTCAGGCTGAGTTGCGCGTCGTACACCTGCGTGTGCGCGGTCGACTCCAGCGCCGCCCACGACGGCGTCCCCCGCATCCCGGCCACGATGTCACCGGGCACGCCGACGCCGGCCAGGACGAACTCGACCACCGCGGCACGGTCTCCGGCGGCCACCAACGTCCGGAGATCGGCGAGGTGGGCGGCGTCGGCTCCGCGGTCCTGCCCCGCGTCGACCGGCGGCTCCAGCAAGGACATCCGCTCGATCTCCACCCCGCCTGCCGCGGCGTGCAGCGCGACCAGACCACCGGAGGAGAAGGCGTGCACGAACGCAGAGCCACCGGCCGCGTCGATCACCGCCGCGAGGTCCTCGACCTCCCGCTCGACGGCGTAGGGCGGGGTGTCCGTGCTGTCGCCGCGGCCGCGGCGGTCGTAGTGATGGACGGTGAAGTGCGGCGCGAGCAGGTCGACCAGCCCGTCGAAGGAGCTGAACCCGCGGAACTGGCCCGCGGCGTGCACGAGTACGAGCGGCGGGCCGGTGCCCGTGCGGTCGCAGGCGATGCGGGTGCCGTCGGCAGACGTCACGGTCTCCACGGGGATCCTCCTTCACGGTCCCGCCGAGTCTCGGGGCCTGCCCGGCAGCCCGGAAGATGCCGTTGTCGCAGGCCGGCCATGACGTTCGTCATCGGTCGCCGGTGACATCGGCGCCTGTCCGGCTGCTCCGGCCGGCGCCGAGAATGGCGCGGTCAGGTGGAAGGGGCCGGTATGACGCTTGCGCGGGCCGTCCCGATCGCCCGACCCTTGCCTGTGCCCCGACGCCCGCCCGTGCCGCAGCCCCGCGGCGCACCGACCCCGGTGCGCCGCGCCGAGCGGCTCGCCGCGGTCACCCTGGTCGCGTACGTCGCGGGCGGGGCGGCCCAGCTGCTCACCAACCCGTCGGCCCGACCGGGCACGGGCTCGCTGCTGGCCCTCGCGGTTCTGGCGGCGCTGGCGTGGGTCGCGTGGCCCGCCCGCGAGGCCCGGCGGGCCCCCGGCGCCCGATGGGTGCTCGCCCCCGCCGCGGCCGGCCCGGCGGCGGCCACCCTCGGGGGAGGTACCGAGCTGATAGACCCCCGCGC
>JBQTJE010000105.1:0-22941 GCA_052387455.1 Pseudonocardia sp. | reverse complement strand
CGCGCGGGCAGCCGGGCGGGCCCGCGCGGGCGGCGACGTGCGCCGGTGGCCGACGAAGCTGCCCGTGCGCGAGCGGCTCGCGCTCCTGTTCGACCCGGACACCTTCGTCGAGGACGGGCTGCTGGCGAACGCGATGTCCGACGGGCTGCCGGCCGACGGCGTGGTGACCGGGGTCGGGCGGGTCGAGGACCGCCCGGTCGCGGTGATCGCGCACGACTTCGGGGTCAAGGCGGGCTCGTGGGGCGCGCTGACGTGTGAGAAGCAGATCCGGATCCTGGAACGGGCCGACCGCGACCTGCTGCCGGTCGTCTACCTGGTGGACTCCGCGGGCGGGCGGCTCACCGACCAGATGGGTTTCTTCCCCGGGCGGCGCGGCGCGTCGGCGATCTTCAACCTGCAGGTGCGGCTGTCCGGTCGGGTGCCGCAGATCTGTTGCCTGCACGGGCCGTCGGCGGCGGGTGGTGCGTACATGCCCGCGTTCTGCGACTGGGTCGGCATGGTCGAGGGCAACGGCTCGATGTACCTGGCGTCCCCGCGGATCGCGGAGAAGACCACCGGGGAGATCACCACGCTGGAGGAGATGGGCGGCGCGATGATGCACGCCACCGTCTCCGGCTGCGGAGACGAGGTCTTCGGGGCCGACTGGGAGGCCATCGCTGCCGCCCGGCTGCTGCTGTCCTACCTGCCCGACGACTTCCGCTCCGCGCCCTGCCCGGCGCCGGCCCGCGAGCCGGCCCGCACCGACTGGGACGGCGCGGTGCCGGTCGACCCGAACACCCCCTACGACGTCCGCGACGTGATCGACCGGTTCGTCGACGCCGCCAGCTTCTTCGAGATCAAGGCGCGCTGGGCCGCGGAACTGGTGGTCGGGCTCGCCCGCCTCGACGGGCGGGTGGTCGGGATCGTCGCCAACCAGCCGATGGTGCGCAGCGGCGCGATCTTCGTCGACTCGGCGGACAAAGCCACCCGCTTCATCTCGTTGTGCGACGCGTTCAACATCCCGCTGCTGTTCTGCCAGGACGTGCCGGGCTTCATGGTCGGCGTCGCGGTCGAGCGGGCCGGGATCATCCGCCACGGCGCCAAGATGATCACCGCCATGGCCAGCGCCGAGGTCCCGAAGATCACCGTCGTGCTGCGCAAGGCCTACGCGGCCGGCTACTACGCCATGTGCGCGCCCGGGTTCGAGCCGCGGGCCACGATCGCGCTGCCCACGGCGACCATCGGGCCGATGTCGGCCGAGGCGTCGGTCAACGCCGTGTACGCCAACAAGATCGCCGCGATCGACGGCGAGGACGAGCGAGCGGCGTACGTGGCGGAGCGGACCGCCGAGCAGCGGGCGGACATCAACCTGCTGCGCATGGCCAGCGACCTCGTGGCCGACGCGGTCGTCGAGCCCGCCGACCTGCGCGCGGAGCTCGTCGCCCGGCTCGTCGACGCGGACCGCGCCCCCCGTTCCACCGGCCGCCGCCACCACCCCATCAGCCCCGTCTGACACCTCCCCGGAGACCACCGATGTCCGACAGCCTCAGCCAGCTCATCTCCACCCCGTTACAGCCCCTGCGCGCGGACTGGGTCGTCCCGGCCCGCGTCGAGGCAGCCACCGCGGCGCGCAAGCTCGCGGCCGCCGACCCGGACGTGTACTGGGAGTGGGTCGCCCAGCAGCAGCGCTGGATGAAGCCGTGGGACACCGTGCGCCGCGGTGAGCTGGGCGACTTCACCTACTACGAAGGTGGGCTGCTCAACGTCGCCGACAACTGCGTGGACCGCTGGGCGGAGGACCCGGCGACGGCCGGCCGGACCGCGGTGATCTGGGAGGGCGAGCCCGGTGACGTCCGCACGGTCACCTACGGCGACCTGCGCGACGAGGTGTCGAGCCTGGCCGCGGGCCTGCTCGCACTCGGCGTGGCGAAGGGCGACGTCGTCGCGATCTACATGCCCAACCTGGTGGAGGCGTTCACCGCCATCCACGCCTGCAACCGGATCGGCGCGATCTACACCGTGCTGTTCTCCGGCTTCGGCACCGACGCCGTGGCCAACCGGCTGCGCGCGTCGCGCACCAGGGCCGTGATCGTCGCCGACTCCAGCTACCGGCGCGGCAAGCAGGTCCCGCTGCTCGACACGCTCCGGTCCGCCCGGGCACGCGCCGACACCGTGATCGCGACCATCGTCGTCGACCGCACCGGCGAGAGCCGCGAGCTGGTCGACGGCGAGCACTCCTACGCCGCGGTGGTCGCGGCCCATCCCGGGGGCACCCCGTGCGTCCCGCTCGATCCCAACGAGGCCGCGTTCCTGATCTTCACCAGCGGCACCGAGTCGACGCCCAAGGGCGTGGTGCACTCCGTCGGCGGGTTCCTCGTCGGCACCTGGGCGAACGCGCACTGGCAGGCGGGGCGCGACCGCGACGACGACGTCTACTGGGTGGCCGCCGACGTCGGCTGGCTGACCTTCCCGATCCAGGCCGTGATCGGCGGGTTGGCCTGCGGGATGACGATCGTCTGCTTCGAGGGGGCACTGGACACCCCCACCACCGAGCGGTTCTACGAGGTCTGCGAGCGCCACGACGTCACCAAGGTGCTGTGCGCGCCGACGCTGGTGCGGATGCTGCGCAAGTTCGGCGACGACCTGGCCGCCCGCCACCCGCTGCCGAAGCTGCGGCTGGTCACGGTGCAGGGCGAGCCGCTGGACGCCGACACCTTCGGGTGGGGCAGCGAGCACCGCGGCGGCGGCGTCCCGATGATCAACGGCTACGGCCAGACCGAGACCGGCTCCACCTGGACCTACCCGATCTTCGGCGCAGACGACCTCAAGGCGGGCTCGGTCGGCACGACGCTGCCCGGGCACTCCTACGAGATCGTCGACGACGACGGGCGGCCGGTTCCGGCGGGCACCAAGGGTCACCTCGTGCTGCTGACCCCGTTCCCCACCCTCGCCCGGACCGTCTGGGACGACCACGACCGCTACCTCTCCACGTACTTCGCGAAGTTCCCCGGCCGCTACGCCACCAACGACGAGGCCGTCGTCGACGCCGACGGGCACCTGTGGGTGCTCGGCCGGGCCGACGACGTGATCAACGTCGCGGCGCACCGCATCTCCACGATGGAGATCGAGGCGGTCGTGACGAGCCATCCGGCGGTCGTCGAGGCCGCGGTCGTGGGAGTGCCGGACGAGACCAAGGGCACGGTCCCGGTCGCGTTCGTCACGCTCGCCGGCGGGCGTGAGCCGGGCGAGCTGCGGGCGGAGATCCGCCGCCAGGTCGTCGGCGAGCTCGGCGGGTACGCGGGGCTCGCGGCGGTGTACGTCACCCCGGCGATGCCCAAGACCCGCACCGGCAAGATCATGCGCAGGCTGCTGCGGGACATGCTCGTGCACGGTGGCGCCACCGGCGACACCAGCGCGCTGGAGGACCGCTCGGCCCTCGACGCGGTCGGCGCGGCGGTCGCCGCCGGCGGCGGCTGATGGCCACCTTCTGCTCGGTGCTGTTCGTCCCGGGCGGGCGGGCCGACATGATCGCGAAGGTCACCCGGTCGGCGCCGGACGTGGTGGTGGTCGACCTGGAGGATGCCGTCGCGCAGGCCGACAAGGACGCCGCCCGGCGCACCGCGGTCGCGGCCGTCGACGCGCTGGACCCGGGTGCCACGACAGTCCTGGTGCGGGTGAACCCGCCGGCGAGCCCGTGGTTCGTCGCGGACGTCGCCGCGGCCGCCGGGTCACGGGCCGCGGGCGTCGTGCTGCCCAAGCTCGAGCGGACGCGGGAGCTGGCCGTGCTGCGCGAGATGCTGCCGGGCGGCGCGGTGGTGATCGTCGGGCTGGAGACCGCGCGCGGCGTGGCGGACTGCCGTGCACTGCTGGCGGCGGCGGGTGTGACCGCTGCGTACTTCGGGGCCGAGGACTACATCGCCGACGTGGGCGGGCGGCGCACCACGCGCGGCGACGAGGTGCTCCATGCACGCAGCGAGGTCGTCCTCGCCGCCCGCCTGGCCGGGGTGCCCCCGATCGACCAGGCGGTCGTCGCCGTCCGGGACCCGGACCGGTTCCGGGCCGACGCCGAGCAGGGCCGAGCACTGGGCTACCAGGGCAAGATCTGCCTGCACCCGGCCCAGGTCGAGATCGCCCGCGAGGTCTTCACCCCGTCGGCCGACGAGATCGCGCACGCCCACGCGGTCGTCGAGGCGGGTGCGCGCGGGGTCGGCGTCGTCGACGGCGCGATGGTCGACGACGTGCACCTGCGGATGGCGCGGGCGCTGCTGCACCGCGCGGGAGGCCCGCCGTGACCCGCCTTGATCGTCGGTTCGGTGCGATGCCGGCCGGATATGGTCGGTCTCCGCGCCGAACCGATGATCTTCGACGCGCGCCGGGGAGCGACGCGTGATCATGCAGAAGGTGCTCGTCGCCAACCGGGGCGAGATCGCGGTCCGGGTGGTGCGGGCATGCGCCGACGCCGCCGTGGCCAGCGTCGCGGTGTACGCCGACGGCGACCGCGACACCCCGTTCGTCGGACTCGCCGACGAGGCGTACGGACTGGGCGGCTCGACGGCGGCGCAGACGTACCTGGACCAGGCGAAGATCCTCGACGTGGCCATGCGGTCCGGCGCCGACGCGGTGCACCCGGGCTACGGGTTCCTCTCCGAGAACGCCGGCTTCGCGCAGGCGGTGATCGACGCCGGGCTCGTCTGGATCGGACCCTCCCCGCAGGCGATCCGCGATCTCGGGGACAAGGTCACCGCGCGGCGCATCGCGGCCGCGGTGGGCGCGCCGCTCGTGCCGGGCACCGCCGACCCCGTGCGCTGCGCGGACGAGGTCGTCGCCTTCGCCGACGAGCACGGGCTGCCGGTGGCGATCAAGGCGGCGTTCGGCGGTGGCGGGCGCGGGTTGAAGGTGGCCCGGTCGATCGAGGAGATCCCCGAGCTCCTGGCGTCCGCGGTCCGGGAGGCCGAGGCGGCGTTCGGGCGCGGGGAGTGCTTCGTCGAGCGTTACCTCGACCGGCCTCGCCACGTCGAGGCGCAGGTGCTGGCCGACCTGCACGGCACGGTCGTCGTCGTGGGCACCCGGGACTGCTCGCTGCAGCGCCGCCACCAGAAGCTGGTGGAGGAGGCACCGGCCCCGTTCCTGTCCGACGCCCAGCGCTGCACCGTCCACGACGCGGCCCGCGCGATCTGCGTCGAGGCCGGCTACACCGGCGCCGGCACGGTGGAGTTCCTCGTCGGGCGCGACGGCGTGATCTCGTTCCTGGAGGTCAACACCAGGCTGCAGGTCGAGCATCCCGTCACCGAGGAGACCACCGGCATCGACCTCGTGGTCGAGCAGCTCCGCATCGCGTCGGGCGAACGGCTCACGATCACCGAGGACCCGCTCCCGCGCGGGCACTCGATCGAGTTCCGCATCAACGGCGAGGACCCGGCCCGGGGGTTCCTCCCCGCCCCCGGGACGGTGACGGTCTGGGAACCACCCTCGGGCCCGGGCATCCGGCTCGACTCCGGCGTGCAGGCCGGCTCGGTCGTGAGCGGGCAGTTCGACTCGCTGCTGGCCAAGCTCGTCGTCACCGGAGCCGACCGGGCGCAGGCCCTGGCTCGGGCCCGCCGCGCGCTGGGCGAGTTCCGCGTCGACGGGCTGCCCACCACGCTCCCCTTCCACCGCCGCGTCGTCGACGACCCGGCCTTCACGGCCACCTCGGCCGGCGGCTTCGCCGTCCACACCAGATGGATCGAGACGGACTTCGACGCCGACCTGGAGCCCTTCGACGCCGGGGCGGACCGCCGGACCGTGACGATCGAGATCGGCGGGCGGTGGCACGAGGTGCGGCTGCCCGGGCTCGACGCGGTCGGTCCGGCCACCGCCGAGGCCGTCCGCGACCGGGCCCGGGAGCGGCGGGTGCGGGGTGCGGCCGCGGTGCACGGCGACGAGGTGGGCGCACCGATGCAGGGCACCGTGGTCTCCGTCGCGGTGTCCGACGGCGACTCGGTGGTCCCCGGCGACCTCATCGCCGTGGTCGAGGCGATGAAGATGGAGAACGCGGTGGTCGCGCACAAGGCGGGCACGGTCGGTGGCCTCGCGGTGGGTCCGGGCGCCTCGGTCGGCCACGGCGCCGCGCTCTGCGTCATCCGCTCGTAGGTCGGACGTGCTCCCCCGTCACGGGTCGAGCGCCGAGACTGCACTCCGTTCACCGGCGACCTGCCCCAGCACACTCTCGGCGGCCGTCGCCACCGCGAGAGTGCAGCCAGTCCGGTCGGGACCTGCCGCAGCGCACGCTCGGCGAACGATCCTGAGCGCCTGGTCGGCGTTCAGGAGGCGAGCTGGCGGCGCAGCTGCTCGACCTTCGCGCGATCCGGTCGACGGTCGCCGCCGGAGACCCGTCCCCATCTCCCTGGGCCGCCGATTGGTAGCCCTCGGCGAGGTCGCGACGACGGGGTTCCGCCGGGTGAGTGCCGGGTGATCTTGCGAACTGACCGAGCGACAACGCGCTGACCTGGGAAGGAAGCTCCTCCGACTGGACTCGAACCAGTAACCCTGCGATTAACAGTCGCATGCTCTGCCAATTGAGCTACGGAGGACCGTGGCGGGGTGTGGACCACCCGATGGCAGTGGCAACGATAGCGCAGCCGCGCACCACGGTCGGGCGGCCCCCCTCGTCGCGGACGGCCGCCGCAGCCCGACGCGGGGAGCTACTCGTGATCGACGTAGTGGATGTCGAACGGCTTGTTGGTGATGAACAGGATCGTGCAGTCGCCGTCGGCGCTCGCCCCGTGCTCCATCTTCCCGCCCTCGGGAAACCACACAAAGCTCCCGGCGGGGAACGACCCGGCATGCGTGGTCAGGATGCCGTCGAGGACGTAGATGCCGTGCGCGCAGGGGTGGGTGTGCCACGGGTTCGTGAATCCGGCCCGGTAGATCAGCTTCATCACCTGCATTCCGGTGGCGGGATCGTCCATCAGCGGCATGGCGGTCAGCTCGACGCCGAGAGCGGGGATCGGGAACCCGATCCACTCCCGGGTGTTGGTGTCGACGGCGGTCAGCTCGACCGGTCGGAGTGCTTCGCTCATGGTCCACCTCTCTGCGATCCCGGCCGGTGGTCCGGGAACCGACCACTGTCGGCCATTCCGGCGCTGGCGGGCAAGGGTCCGACGGATGTCGAGCTGGGGCAGGATGGCCCGGACGTCGCCGGTGAACAGGGAGTGGTCATGCTGAGGTTCCTGCTGGGTGCCGCCGTGGGTTACGTGCTGGGCGCCCGGGCCGGGCGCGAGCGCTACGAGCAGCTGCTGCGCACCTACCAGCGGCTGAGCGACCACCCGGCGGTGCAGGGGGCGGCCGGAGTGGTTCGAGCGCGGGTCGAGGACCGTGTCCGGAGCCGGCACGGCGGCGAGTGACCGACCATGATCACCGTTTCGGGACACGGCCCCGCGACTGACCCGGTTCGCCGTCCCGAAACGGTGATCATGGCACGTTCGGCCACCCCCGCCCGGCGCGGCGCGGCCCGGGTCACGTCGGCGTCAGGCCGACGGCACCGCCCGCGGCACAGTCACGCCGGGCAGCCCGTCGAGGCTTGTCGCGTTCTTCTCCACGGCGTAGCGGGCCACCCGGGCCGCGTCGCGGCTCTGCCACACCGCATCGAGGGTCTCGCGCTCCTCGTCCAGGCTCATCCGCGGCACGGCGTAGCCGCAGGAGTCCGACACCCGCGCGACATCGACCACGACCACCGACCGCGTGTACTCGCGGCGCAGCTCCCCCGCCGGGCCGAAGCCGGCGAGCACGTCGTCGAAGCCCGGCTCGCCCGGCAGCACCGCGTGCCCGGTGCCGTGCAGCCGCACGATCTGCGGGCGCCCGTCGAAAGCACACAGCATCACGCAGATCCGCCCGTTCTCCCGCAGGTGGGCGATGGTCTCGACGCCGCTGCCGTACATGTCGAGGTAGGCGAAGGTGCGCGCGTCGACCACCCGGAACGTGCCGACGGTGCCCTTCGGCGAGAGGTTCACCAGCCCGGACGCGGCCAGCGGCGCGGTGGCGACGAAGAACACGGGCTGACGCTCGATCCAGCTCGCCATGGCCGGGGAGATGTCGTCGAAGACTGTCGCCATGTTCGCGACGCTACGGGGCGGGCGTGAGCACCTCCACACCGCTGCCGGTGACGAGCACGGTGTGCTCGAACTGGGCGGTGCGCCGGCGGTCGGCGGTGACGACGGTCCAGTCGTCACTCCAGATGTCGTAGTCGACCACTCCGGACTGGGTGATCATCGGCTCTATCGTGAACGTCATGCCCGGTTCGAGCACCGTGTCGACCTTCGGCTCGTCGTAGTGCAGCACGACCAGCCCGCTGTGGAACGACCGGCCGATGCCGTGGCCGGTGAAGTCGCGCACCACGCCGTAGCCGAACCGGCGCGCGTAGGACTCGATGACCCGCCCGACGACGTTCAGCTCGCGCCCGGGGCGCACCGCCCTGATCGCACGGGCGAGCGCTTCCTGCGTGCGGGCGACGAGCAGCCGGTCCTCCTCTGCGACGTCGCCGGCCAGGAAGGTGGCGTTGGTGTCGCCGTGGACGCCGCCGAGGTAGGCGGTGACGTCGATGTTGACGATGTCGCCGTCCTGGATCACTGTCGAGTCGGGGATGCCGTGGCAGATCACCTCGTTGAGGCTCGTGCAGCACGCCTTGGGGAAGCCCTTGTAGCCCAGCGTCGAGGGATAGGCGTCGTGGTCGACGAGGAACTCGTGCACCACCCGGTCGATCTCCTCGGTGGTGACGCCCGGGACCACCAGCGCGCCACCGGCGGCGAGCGCGCCGGCCGCGACCCGGCCCGCCACCCGCATGGCCTCGATCGTCTCCGCGGTCTGCACCCACGGCTCCGTGCTCGGGGCCGGGCGCGCCTTGCCGACGTACTCGGGGCGCGGGACGTGGGCGGGCACGGGACGGATCGGCGAGACCCGGCCCTTGCTGAGCAACGTGCGGGACGGCATCACCCCAGTGTAGGCACCGCTCAGCGGTGCGCGACGCGGTGCGCGACCAGCATCGACAACGCGCGCCACCCCACCAGCAGCACCGCCAGCGTCACGGCCGTGACGAGGACGAAGCTCGGCGGCAGCCGCCCGGTGAAGGCCGCCCGCAACAGCAGCCCGACGACGACCGTGCTCGCGAGGACGACGCACCCGGCCCGCAGGCCCGCCGGCGCGATCCGCACGTACGGGCTCGCCCAGGCCGCAGCGAGCCCGAGCAGGAACGGGGCCGCGGTGGCGGCGAGGCCGAACAGCTCGGCGACCCCGTCGCCCGGGCCGTGCGCCAACCGACCCACCGCCGCGAACACCACGACGGCGACGAGATCGGCGACGAGGGCGAGCGTCGGGATCCGGCCGGGTGACACGCGCCCGACACTACGCCCGGGCACCGCCACCTCCGGGTGAACGGCCCCGGCGCGTCGCGGGACCGATCAGCCGGTCGCGCGCAGGAACCGCTCGGCGACCTCCACCGCGACCTCCGACGAGCCGCCGTCGACGACGAGGACCGCGAACGCGACATCGCCCCGGTAGCCGACGAACCAGCCGTGCGCGCGGCCGTCGCCGGCGAACTCGGCCGTGCCGGTCTTGCCGAACACCTCGCCCAGGCCGGCGAGCCGCGTGGCGGTGCCCTCCGTGACCACCGCGCGCATCATGGCGCGCACCTGCTCCACCGCGGTGGGGTCGGGTGCGGTGGCGGCGCGCAGGACCTCGGTGGGCCGGTCGGTGATGAGCTGCGGGACGACCGGCGCGCCCCGCGCCACGGTCGCCGCGACCAGCGCCATGCCGAACGGAGACGCGAGCACCTGACCCTGCCCGAACGCGTTCTCGGCACGCAGCACCTCCGTCTGCGCGACCGGCACCGACCCGGTGACCGTCACCAGGCCCGGCACCGCGAAGTCGGCGCCCAGGCCCAGCGTCAGCGCCGCGACCGGCAGGGCGTCCGCGGCCAGGCGCGCGCCGAGGTGGGCGAAGGTGGTGTTGCACGAGCGGGCGAACGCGGTACGCAAGGGCACGGTCCCCAGGTCGAACCCGCCGGCGTTGGGCACCCGGCGGCCGTCCACGACCACCCCGGCCGGGCAGGCGACCGGCTCGGCCGCCGACATCCCCGCCTGCGTGATCCCGGCCTCCGCCGTAACGATCTTGAACGTCGAACCCGGCGGGTACCGGCCGGTGAGCGCGACCGCACCCTGGGCGTCGGCCGCGTCGTTCTGCGCGATGGCGAGCACCTGCCCTGTGGACGGCGTGATCGCCACCAACATCGCCTGCTGCGCGAGCGGCGCCACGGCGTCCTCCGCCGCGATCTGGGCAGCGAGGCTCAGCCCCGTGGCCACGCCGGTCCCGGGCTGCGGGGCCCGCTCGAGGAGCGTGCGTAGTACCCCGCCACCGCTGTCGACGGTGAGCACCGCCCAGCCGGGAACGCCGTCGAGCGTGCCGGCCATCTCGGCCCGCACCGCGGGGAGCACCTGCCGACCGAACCCGGCGTCGCGGGCGAGCAGCCGCTCCGACCGAAGGAATCGCACGCCGGGCAGGTCGTAGATGGCATCCCGGACCCGGTCGTAGTCGCGCTCGCGCAGCACCGCGACCGCGTAGCCCTGGCCGTCGGGGGTGGCGGTCGCGCCATCGACGACCGACGCCACGGTGATCGACGGATCGATCGATACCAGCGCGTCCGCGAGGGTGACGGCGGTGGTGGCCAGGTCGCCCGCGGCCCGGCGATCGAGCAGCACCGTGATCACCTGGGTGGCCGACAGCAGCGGCAGCCCCGCCCGGTCCAGCACGGGCGCGGGCATCGCCGGCTCCGGGCGCAGCGCCAGCCGCTGGCGCTCCCCCAGTTGCGGGTGCACGACCGACGGCGACCAGCGGACCGACCACCCGCTCCGGGCCTGCGCCGCGGGGCGCAGTTCCAGCTCGCCCTGGTAGCTCCAGAGGCGGTCGGCGCCCAGGTCCCAGCGCACGTCGACCGTGGCGAGCGCCCGGTCGGTCGCGGTGCGCACCTGCCCGACCTCGACGCTCAGCGCGGCGGGCGCGAGCGCGACGCGGACACCGGCGAGCAGTTCCGCGGCGGCGGCCGGGTCGTCGGTGAGCGCCGCGGCGGCCGCGTCGTCGCCCCCCGACCACGCGGCCGCGAACGCCTCGGCCGTCGCACCCGGCCCGCCGCCGAACAGCCCGCACCCGCTAGCACCGCCGAGCAGGACGACAGCCGCGGCGAACGCCGCGGCTCGGGGGACACGCACCTGCGGAGTATGCCCGCCCTCGGCCGGCCCCTCCGCCCGTCCCCTTGGCAGCAAAGCCACTTTCACGCCACCTGGTGGCGTGAAAGTGGCATTGCTGCCAAACCCCGCGAGCCCACCCCACCGCCTCGGTTCAGCGGCGACGAAGGCCCAGCTCGGCCGCCGCTCGCATGTAGCCGGTGAGCCGTCCGTCCAGCTTCCCGGCGGCGAGCGCGGCGAGGTCGAGGTCGAGCAGGTGGGCGCGGAACCGCCAGCCCGGGCGCGGCTCGACCTCGCGCACCTCCAGCGACGCGAAGCCCATCGACCGGTACATGTCGAGGTGCTCGTCGGGGCAGCCGCCGAGCAGGTGCAGCACGCCCGACTCCGCGGCCACCTGCACCATCCGCTGCATCAGCGGGACGAAGATGCCGGTGCGCTGGTAGTCCGGGTCCACCGCACCCGCCCCGCCCTCGACGAACCCGGCCGCCCACATCCGCGCCGGTACCTCGTGGCCGCTCCACGTCACGTACTGGCTGCGAGCCGGGTCACCGTCGATCATGATCACCCGCACGTATCCGACGATGCGCTCACCGTGGCGGCAGACGATGTGGCGCGCGTGGGCGTCGAACGGCGAGCGCAGGTCGGTGGCGGCGAGCCCACGCAGGTGGCCGTCGTGCAGGTGCGAGCGCAGCCGCAGCTCCAGGACCTCGTCGGCGTCGCCGGGCAGGGCCTCGCCGAAGGTGACGGCGGGCACCGCGTTGCGGACCGGAAGCCCGGCCGCGCGCAGTCGCGCCGGCGTGAGATCGGGTCGGGCGACGAGCAGGTAGCCGGCCAGCTCGGACAGCAGCTCGCCGGGAGCCTCGGCCCACTTGACGACCACCGCGTCCGGACCGGCGTCGACGACGGCGCCGCGGACCTCGTGCATCGCACCGAACGGCACCGTGACGGCGACGGTGACCTCGTCGCCGTCGAGCCACGGCGCGGTGATCGGCGCGAGGACCATGCCGTCCACCGAGACCTGCACGACGGCCCCGAGCGAGCGGGCCCCCACGAGCACCGGCGTGCGGGCGGCGGCGGTGGGTCGCAGCGGCCCGGGGCAGTCGAACGTGGTGGGTGGCGGCGGGGAGCGCATCCGGGCGAATCTAGCCACCGGAGCGCGACGGTGGTAGGCCAGGGCGGGGCTGACCCTCGGGCCAGGGTCCGGGGTGGGACGAGCGAAGGTCAGAACAGGATCGTGGCGAAGCTGCCGACCTGCCGGAACCCGACCCGCGTGTAGGCCGCGCGCGCCGGGTGGTTGAACGCGTTGACGTAGAGGCTCGACAGCCGGCCCAGGCGCCCGAGATGGTCCGCGACCGCGGCCGTACCGGCCGTCCCGAGGCCCAGCCCGCGCCGCGCGGGGTGCACCCACACCCCCTGGATCTGCCCGACCTGCGCCGACAGCGCCCCGATCTCGGCCTTGAACACCACCTCGTCGCCGTCGAACCGGGCGAACGCGCGCCCCGCCGCGACGAGCTCCGCCACCCGGGACCGGTAGCCCGCGCCTCCGTCCCCGATCCGGGGGTCGACCCCGACCTCCTCGGTGAACATCGCGACGGCCGCCGGCAGGTAGCGGTCGAGCTCGTCGGGGCGCACCTGGCGCACCCACCGGTCGGGGACGACCGCGGGCAGGCCGGCGAGCACCATCAGCGGCTGGTCGGCGCGCACCTCCCGCGCGGGCGTCCAGTGCTCCACCAGCTCGTCCCACAGGGGCAGCACCAGCTCGGCGCGGCCCACCACCGACGAACAGCTGCGCCCGTGGCGGCGCGCCCGGTCGGCGAAGCTGCGCAGCGCGGACCGCTCACCGCGCAGCGGGACCAGGTTGGCCCCGGAGAAGCACAGGCCGTCCAACCGCGACCCGACGGCCCACAGCTCGCCCCCGAGGCGCCACGGGTCCAGGCCCGCCACCTCTACGCGCGCGGCGACCATGCACGCCGCCACGGGGTCGGCCTCCAGGGCCGAACGCACTCCCCGACGGTCCCGGTCATCGAGCAACCGGGCTCCCGCGACCCTCAGCACCCGCTAAAGGTGCCATACCGGTCAGCCGACCGTCACCTGCGGTTCGCCCACCGCCTGCATCCCCTCGGCGATCTTGAGGGCCTCCTCGATGAGGGTCTCGACGATGGCATGCTCCGGCACGGTCTTGATGACCTCACCCTTGACGAAGATCTGCCCCTTGCCGTTGCCCGACGCCACCCCGAGATCGGCCTCTCGGGCCTCGCCGGGACCGTTGACCACGCACCCCATGACCGCCACCCGCAGCGGCACCTCCATGCCGGTGAGCCCGGCCGTGACCTCGTCGGCGAGCTTGTAGACGTCCACCTGGGCGCGCCCGCACGACGGGCAGGACACGATCTCCAGCTTGCGCTGCTTGAGGTTGAGCGACTGCAGGATCTGGATGCCGACCTTGACCTCCTCGACCGGCGGCGCCGACAGCGACACCCGGATCGTGTCGCCGACGCCGCGCGAGAGCAGCGCCCCGAACGCGACGGCGGACTTGATCGTGCCCTGGAACGCCGGGCCGGCCTCGGTGACGCCGAGGTGCAGCGGGTAGTCGCAGCTCTCGGCGAGCAGCTCGTAGGCCCGGACCATGACCACCGGGTCGTTGTGCTTCACCGAGATCTTGACATCGTGGAAGTCGTGCTCGGCGAACAGGCTCGCCTCCCACAGCGCCGACTCCACGAGCGCCTCGGGCGTGGCCTTGCCGTGCTTGGCCAGCAGTCGCTTGTCCAGCGAGCCGGCGTTGACCCCGATCCGGATCGGCGTGCCGTGGTCACGGGCGGCGGCCGCGATCTCGCGCACCTGGTCGTCGAACTTGCGGATGTTGCCCGGGTTCACCCGCACCGCGGCGCAGCCGGCTTCGATCGCGGCGAAGACGTACCGGGGCTGGAAGTGGATGTCGGCGATCACCGGGATCTGGCTCTTGCGGGCGATCGCGGGCAGCGCCTCGGCGTCGTCCTGGCTCGGGCATGCGACGCGCACGATGTCGCAGCCCGCGGCGGTGAGCTCGGCGATCTGCTGGAGCGTCGCGTTGACGTCGGAGGTGAGGGTGGTGGTCATCGACTGCACCGAGATCGGGTGCTCGGACCCGACGCCGACGGCCCCGACCTGCAGCTGCCGGGTGGGTCGGCGCGGCGCGAGCGTCGGGGCGGGCGCGACGGGCATACCGAGGGAGACGGTCACGACCCCAGTATCCACACGGGCAGCGGGTGCTACTCCGGGAACGGGATCGGGTTGACGATGTCGGCGGTGAGTGTCAGCAAGCTCACCGCGCCGCCCACCAGGATCAGCACGAACGTGATGGGCAGCAACCGCGTGTAGTCCACCGGCGGCATTGGCACCTTGCCCAGCCGCGACCGCGTCCAGTCCCGGGCCCGCTCGTAGAGGTTCACCATGATGTGCCCGCCGTCCAGCGGCAACAGTGGAAGCAGGTTGAACACGCCGATGAAGAAGTTCAGCGCCGCGAGGAGCAGGATGAAGAACTCCCAGAGGCCGCGGTCGACGGCCTCTCCCCCGAGGACCGACGCGCCCACGACGCTGACGGGCGTGTCGATGTCGCGCGGCTCGCCCGCGATGGCGTCGACCAGCCGCGGGATCTTCTCGGGAAACAGCAGGATTCCCTGCCACACCCGCTCGAACATCGTGCCGGTGAGCTCGAACGTCGCCGGGATCGCCGAGAGCGGCCCGTACTCGACGAGCTGTGGCGGTTGCGGGGCCACGCCGATCGCGCCGACCTCGATGGCCTGCCCGTCCGGGGTGAACCGTTGCGCGGCGACGACGTCCACCACGAGCGGCACCTGCGCGCCGTCCCGCTCGACGACGACGGGCGTGGGGCCGCGGGCGTCGCGGATGGCCGTCACGACCTGCGCCCAGGTCGGGGTCGGCGTTCCCGCCACCGCGACGATCTGGTCCCCGGACCGCAGCCCGGCCTCGGCCGCCGGAGCGGGCACCCCGGGCCCGCAGGGCGCGAAAGCCTGCGCAGACACCTGGTCGGCGGCGCACGTCACCTGGCCGACGGCGGTGGGTCGAGAATCGTCGGCCTGGGCCTGGCCCCATCCGAGGAGCAGCACGTAGAGCAGCAGGATCCCCACCGCGAAGTGCGTCACCGACCCGGCCGAGAGCACCACCACCCGCTGCCAGGTGGGCTTGCGGAAGAACGCCCGGGGCACCTCGTCGGGGGTCACCGGGTCGAGTGCGGTCATGCCGGCGATGTCGCAGAACCCACCCGCGGGGATGGCCTTGAGCCCGTACTCCGTCTCGCCCCGCCGGAACGAGAAGATCTTCGGTCCGAACCCGATGAAGTAACGGCGGACCTTCATCCCGAAGTACTTGGCCGTGAGCAGGTGCCCCGCCTCGTGCAGCGCGATCGAGACCGCGATGCCCAGCGCGAAGAGGGTGACGCCCAGCGCGAATGCCATTGCTCTACGTCCTCGTCCCGATCCCCGCCACCAGCGTCCGGGCGCGCGCCCGGGCCCACTCCTCGGCGGCCAGCACGGCCGCCACGGTAGCCGGGTCGGCCGACCAGCCGTGTGCGGCCTCCAGGACGCGCTCCACGACGTCGGTGACGCCGAGGTAGGGCAGCGTCCCGGCGACGAACGCGGCGACCGCCTCCTCGTTGGCGGCGTTGAACACCGCGGGCACGCAGCCCCCCGCCTCCCCCGCCGCGCGCGCCAGCCGCACGCCGGGGAAGGCGTCGTGGTCCAGCGGCTCGAACGTCCACGCGGTCGGCGTGTCCCAGGTGCACGCGGGCGCCACCGCGTCGAGCCGGTCGGGCCAGGCCAGGGCGAGCGCGATCGGCAGGCGCATGTCCGGCGGGCTGGCCTGGGCCAGCGTCGACCCGTCGACGAAGGTGACCATCGAGTGCACCACCGACTGCGGGTGCACCACGACGTCGACGTGGTCGTAGGGCACGCCGAACAGCAGGTGCGCCTCGATCAGCTCCAGCCCCTTGTTGACCAGGGTGGCGGAGTTGATGGTGACGACGGGACCCATGTCCCAGGTCGGGTGCGCCAGGGCCTGCTCGACCGTCACGGCAGCCAGCTCGTCGCGCGACCGCCCCCGGAACGGCCCGCCCGACGCGGTGAGCACCAGCCGCGCCACCTCGCCCGCCCGGCCGGCGCGCAGGCACTGGGCCAGCGCGGAGTGCTCCGAGTCGACCGGCACGAGCTGGCCCGGCGACGCCGCCGCCGTGACCAGCGGGCCCCCGGCGACCAGGGACTCCTTGTTGGCCAGCGCGAGCACCGACCCGGCCTGCAGCGCGGCCAGCGTGGGCCCCAGACCCCGGGAACCGGTGATGCCGTTGAGCACGGTGTGCGCGCCTGCGCCCGCCGTCAGCTCGGTGGCGGCGTCCGGCCCGTCGAGCACCTCGATGCCGGGGACGAGCCCGCGCAATCGCACCGCCGCCGCCCGGTCGGCCACGGCGACCCGGCGCACCCCGTGCCGTCGTACCTGTCGGGCCAGCAGCTCGACGTCCCCGCCGCCCGCGGCCAATCCCGTGACGGTGAACCGCGCGGGGTGCGCGCCGAGCACGTCGAGGGCCTGGGTGCCGATCGACCCCGTCGACCCCAGCACGACCACGGACCGCGAACCGCTCTGCTCGTCCATCGGTGGCTATCATCCCCGGTGTCGGGAGAAGATCGCGCCGGGAGGGTGACGTGGCGAAGTCCGGAGAGCTGGCGCACGGGGCGGACCCGGAGGCGGAGCCGTCCGCGGAATGGGGCTGGCACGGCACGTTCCCGCGCGGCATGCTCGTCGCCGGCTGGGCCAGCGTCGTGATGATGCTGGCGTTCACGGTCGGCAACCACGGCGGCAACGTGGAGAACATCTGGCTGGTCGGCGTCGCCGGCGTCATGGCCTACAGCCTGGTCCGGCACTCGCTGGCCCGGCGCCACGCCTGGCGGCGCTGAGGATTGTCGCCGCCCGTCGAGCTGGAGGTCGGTGACCGCACCGTCCGGCTGAGCAACCCGGACCGAGTGTACTTCCCGGCCCGGGGGGAGACGAAGCTCGACCTCGCCCACTACTACCTCGCGGTTGCCGACGGCATCGTGCGCGCGCTGCGCGAGCGGCCGTGCATGCTGCACCGCTTCCCCACCGGCGTCACCGGCGAGAAGGTGCACCAGAAGCGGTTGCCGCGCGGTGCCCCGGACTGGGTGCGCACCGTCCGCGTCGAGTTCCCCCGCTGGGGCCGCCATGCCGACGAGCTGTGCGTCACGCACCCCGCGGACGTCGTGTGGGCCGTGCAGATGTCCACGGTGGAGTTCCACCCCTGGAACTCACGGAGCACGAGCGTCGAAACGCCCGACGAGTGGCGCATCGACCTCGATCCCATGCCCGAGGCGAGCTACGCCGACGTGCGCCGCGTCGCGCACGTCGCGCACGAGGTGCTCGACGAGCTCGGCGCGGTGGGCTGGCCCAAGACCTCGGGCGGCAAGGGCCTGCACGTCTACGTGCGCATCGAGCCACGATGGCCGTTCGCGCAGGTGCGCCGGGCCGCGCACGCGTTCGCCAGGGAGGTGGCGCGGCGCTGCGAGCTCGTGGACCTCACGTGGTGGCGCAAGGACCGCTCACCATCGTCGGTCTTCGTTGACTACAACCAGAACGCCCGCGACCACACGATCCGCAGCGCCTACTCGGTGCGCGGGGTCCCGGAGGCCGTCGTGTCGACGCCGGTGCGCTGGGACGAGATCGACGCCGCCGAGCCGGGCGACTTCACCATCGCCACCGTGCCTGCCCGGTTCGCCGAACTGGGCGACCTGCACGCGGGCATCGACGAGGCCGTGTTCGGGATCGAGGAACTGCTGGAGTGGGCCGACCGCGACGCCGGCGACGGTGCCGCGCCCCCCGAGGACGAACCGCAGGACCTCGACAGCTGACCGCCGCCGGCGCTCCTGCCGGCCGCTGGGCTCCGGCGACCGTGCATCCTGTCCGGTCGCGTCCGGTCTCAGCGCACGCTCGCCGAGCGCAGGCGGCCGAACTCGGCCGTCAGCGCGGGGAGCTGCCAGTGCGCGTTGAGGCCCGAAGGGTTGGGCAGCACCCACACGGAGGTCTCCCCCAGCGGCGCCTGCTGCGGCCCGACCGCGGCGCGTGGGGCGGCGAACGCGCTGCGGTACGCCGTCACCCCGACGACGGCGAGCCACGCCGGACGCATCCTCTCCACCAGCGCACGCAGCCGCTCCCCGCCCGCGACCAGCTCGGCGGGCGCCAGCTCGTCGGCACGCGCCGTCGCCCGGGCAACGAGGTTGGTGATCCCGAGACCCAGCCCCCCCAGCTCGGTCTGCTCGGCGGGCCGCAGCAACCGCGGGGTGAAGCCGGCGCCGTGCAGTGCCGGCCAGAACCGGTTGCCGGGCCGCGCGAAGTGATGGCCGGTGAGCGCCGACACCAGCCCCGGGTTGATACCGCAGAACAGCACCCGCAGGGGCGGGTCGCCAGGGCCGGGCGCGACGTCGTCGATCGTCAGATCCCGGGCGGCCCGCAGCTCGCTGTCGGTGGGGCGTGGCATGGTGGCCCAGTGGACCTGCCCGTGATGCCGCCGGTCAAGCCGATGCTGGCCAAGCCGGTGGCCGACATCCCCGCCGGCCAGTGCTACGAGCCGAAGTGGGACGGCTTCCGCTCGATCATCTTCCGCGACGGCGACGACGTGGAGATCGGCAGCCGCAACGAGAAGCCGATGACGCGCTACTTCCCCGAGGTCGTCGAGGCGGTGAAGGCCAACTTCCCGCCGCGCGCCGTGATCGACGGCGAGATCGTCGTGCTGGACCGGGAGCGCAACACACTGGAGTTCGAGGTGCTGCAGCAGCGCATCCACCCGGCCGCGAGCCGGGTGACGATGCTGGCCGGGACCACCCCGGCGAGCTTCGTCGCGTTCGACCTGCTGGCACTGGGCGACGACGACCTCACCGGCCTGCCGTTCGAGCAGCGCCGCGCCGCGCTGGAACGCGCGCTCACCGACGCCGCGCCCCCCGTCCACATCACACCGCTGACGCGCGACCACGACCTCGCGCAGAAGTGGTTCGAGCAGTTCGAGGGCGCCGGGTTGGACGGGCTGATCGCGAAGAAGCCCGAGCAGACCTACCAGCCGGACAAGCGCGTCATGTCCAAGATCAAGCACGAGCGCACGGCCGACTGCGTGGTGGCCGGGTACCGGGTGCACAAGTCCGGCCCCGACGCGATCGGCTCGCTGCTGCTGGGGCTGTTCGACGACCGTGGCGTGCTGGCGTCGGTGGGCGTGATCGGCGCCTTCCCGATGCCGCAGCGCAGGGCGCTTCTCGCGGAGCTCCAGCCGCTGGTCACCACGTTCGACGACCACCCGTGGGCATGGGCGAAGCAGGAGGAGGGCGAGCGCACCCCGCGCAAGGCCGAGGGCAGCCGCTGGAACGACGGTAAGGACCTGTCGTTCGTGCCGCTGCGCCCCGAGCGGGTGGTGGAGGTGCGCTACGACTACATGGAGGGCGTGCGGTTCCGGCACACCGCGCAGTTCGTGCGCTGGCGCGAGGACCGCGATCCGGAGTCGTGCACGTACGCGCAGCTGGAGGTGGCGGTCGACTTCGACCTGGGTGAGGTGCTCGGACTGTCCTAGGACCGCACGGCCCATCCGCCGGGGCCGGACGGCGGTAACTCCCTGTCGGTCCGGCAAGACCTCCTCTAGCGTCGTCGGGTCGGCCCACCGAGGGAGGCCCGCGATGACCCGCACGATCGCCGAACGCCTCGTCGCGCACGCCGCCGACGGCTTCGTCGGCCGCCGCCATGAGCTCGCCGCGCTGCGCCCCGCCGTGGCCGCGCCCGAACCCGCGTTCGTCGTCGCGTTCGTCCACGGGCCGGGCGGCATCGGCAAGTCCCGGCTGCTGCACGCGGCCCTCGCCGACGCTGGGCCGGGAGTGCAGGTGATCCTGCTCGACGGGCGCGACGTCGAGCCGACCCCGCGCGGCCTGCGGTGCGCGCTCGGCCGGGCGCTGGGCGTCGCGGACCCGGAGCCCACGACGGCCGCCGTCGCCGCCGCCATCACGGCCGTCCCGCGCCGCACGGTGCTCGCGATCGACACCTACGAGGTGCTGGGGCTGCTCGACACCTGGCTGCGGACGGCGTTCCTGCCCGCCCTGCCCGCCTCGGTCATGACGGTGTTCGCCGGCCGCGACCGGCCGAGCACGCTGTGGCACACCACCCCCGGCTGGACCGATCTCACGATCGAGATCCCGCTGAGCGCCCTGCCGCCCGCCGACGCGCTGGAACTGCTCCGCGCCCGTGGCCTCGACGACGAGCAGGCCCGCCGCGCCAACGAATTCGCCCGCGGGCACCCACTGGCCCTCGTGCTTGCCGCTGCGGATCCGCGCACCCCGTCCGCGCTCGACGGCCTGCTGGACAGCTTCGTCGGCTCGCTGCCCGCGGCCACCGTTCCGGTGGTCGAGGCCGCCACCACCGTGCGCCGGGTGACCGAGCCGATCCTGCGGGCGGTGCTCGACGTCGACGACGCCCGCGCCGCGTACGGGCTGCTGCGCGCCCTGCCCTTCACCGAGCCGGGAGCCGACGGCCTGCTGGTGCACGATGTCGTGCGCGACACGGTCGGTCACGAGCTGGCGGTGCGCGACCCCGACGCCCGGCGCACCTACCGGCGCCGCGCCGCCCGGTACTTCACCGACCGGGCCGCCGCGGTGCGCGGCGACCTGTGGCAGGTCACCGCCGACCTGATGTTCCTGATCGAGAACCCGGTGGTCCGTGACTCCTGCTTCCCCAGCACCCGCCCGGAGTTCCCGGTGGAGCCGGCCCGCCCACAGGACGCGGCGGCGATCGCCGCGATCGCCGACCGGCACGAGACCGTGGCCGGTGCCGCCGCACTGGCCCGCTGGTGGGAGCGCCATCCCGAGACGTTCGCGGTCGCCCGCGCCGCCGACGGCGGGGTCGCCGCGTTCGTCCAGATCGCCGAGCTGGGGTCCGTCGACCCCGCCCTGCTCGCCGCTGACCCGTTCGCCCGGCCCTGGCTCGACCACCTGGCCGCGCACCCGCCCGCCCGCGACGACCGGGTGCTGCTGATGCGGCGCTGGCTGGGTCGCGAGTCGGGAGAGCTGCGGTCGGCGCCGGTGTCGGCATGCTGGCTCGACGTCAAGCGCGTCTACATGGAGCTGCGGCCGCGGCTGCGGCGCCTGTACTCCACGGTCGTCGATCTGGAGCGGCTCGGGCCGATCTTCGTGCCGCTGGGGTTCGCCCCGGTCGGCGCGCCCGTCGAGGGACACCAGGCGGTGTGGCTGAACTTCGGGCCGCGCAGCGTCGACGGCTGGCTGGGCCGGCTCGTCGACGCCGAGACCGGTGATGCGGCCCCCACACCCCCGACCGGGCTGACCGCCCGCGAGCTCCAGGTGCTGACCCTGCTCGCGCGCGGCCGCTCGAACCGCGAGATCGGGTCGGAGCTGTTCGTCAGCGAGAAGACGGCGGGCCGCCACATCTCCACGATCTTCACCAAGCTCGGGGTGCACAGCCGCGCGGAGGCCGCGCGGATCGCGGCGGAGCGCGGGCTCACCCACGGCTGAAGTGACCGCGCCCGGTCACGAAGTCCCCGCACGACGTGGCAGTAAAGCCACTTTGCCGCCACCACATGACAGCAAAGTGGCTTTACTGCCACCAGCTACAGCATCCGGGTCAGCGGATGGCGTGATCGCCCGATGCGGCGGCCGCGACGGTCGACCTAGCGTCGATCCCATGCACACGATCATCATCACGTTCACGCTCACCGACATGACCGAGGCCCGGTACCGGGAGGTCTGCACCGAGCTCGCCCCCGCGTTCCACGAGCTGCCGGGGCTGCTCGCGAAGATCTGGCTCACCGGCGACCGGTACGGAGGCGTCTACCTGTTCGCCGACGAGACCGCCGCGGACGCCTACCTCGCCTCGGGCCTGCACCGCACCGTCCGCACCTTCCCGCACTTCGCCGGCATCGAGGTCCGGCGCTTCGGTGTCGACGAGGACGCCACCCGCCGCACGCAGCCGGGCCTGGACCTCGTCGTGCCTGCGGGGAGGCCGGCGTGAGCGTCGACCAGGAGGTCCTCGACGACTTCCTGCACCGGTTCGTCGGCGACCTCGGCGCGACGGCGGCCGCGGGCTCCGTGGTGATCGGCCACCGCCTCGGGCTCTACCGGGCCCTGGCCGAGGGTCCCGCCTCGGCGGCCGAGCTGGCCGACCGCACCGGCACCCAGGTCCGGCCGGTCACCGAGTGGCTGCGCGGCCAGGTCGCGAGCGGCTACGTGACCTACGTCGCCGGGCCCGACCTCTACCGGCTCAACGGGGTGCAGGCCTTCTGCCTCGCCGACCCGGACGGTCCGGTGTACCTGCCCGGGGCGTTCCTGCTGGCGCTGGGCGCGCTGCGGGCGGAACCCCGGATCACCGACTCGTTCCGCACCGGCGCCGGGATGGGCTGGCACGAACAGGACCGCGACGTGTTCGTCGGCTGCGACGCGTTCTTCCGGCCCGGCTACCTGGCGCACCTCACGTCGTCCTGGATCCCCGCGCTCGACGGCGTCGAGGCGGCGCTGGCCGGTGGTGGCCGGGTGGCCGACGTCGGGTGCGGGCTCGGGTCCAGCTCGGTGCTGATGGCGCAGGCCTACCCTGTCAGCCGCCGTTGAGGACGACGACGTAGCGAGTCGGGTACGTCGTCGGGCGTGACGACGACGCCGGTCCACGGCGCGCCGTGTTGATCTCGTTGGTCGCCGACGACACGGTGACGACGGCAGGT
>JBQTJE010000104.1:0-16528 GCA_052387455.1 Pseudonocardia sp. | reverse complement strand
ACGACATGTGCCAGATCGCGATGCCCGGCACCGTGGCGGTGCGGTAGCCGCGGGCGCGGGCGCGCAGGCCGTACTCGGCGTCGTCCCACTTGATGAACAGCGGCAGCGGCAGCCCGACGTCCTCGGCCACCGACCGCGGGATCAGGCACATCCACCAGGCGTTGTAGTCGACGTCGGTGCGCCGGTGCAGCCACGGGGTGCGGCGCAGCGTGGCGTCGGCGAGGTCGTGGTGCGGCTCGGTGCCGGGGGCGTTGCGCCACAGGAACGTGGAACGGTCGACGACCTCGCCCATGGTCGAGAGCTGCGAGCGCTGCTGCAGCGACAGCATCTGCCCGCCGACGAGCATCGGCTCGCGGGCGTAGCGGGAGAACGCGACGGCGCGCAGCACCGAGTCGGGTTCGAGCAGGATGTCGTCGTCCATGAACAGGATCTGCTCGCAGTCCGTGGACCCGAGCGCGGTGTACATGACGCGGGCGTAGCCGCCCGAGCCGCCCAGGTTGGGCTGGTCGATGATCGTCAACCGGTCGCCGAGGGGTGCTGCCGCGGCGTCGAACCCGGCGGCGTCGCGCACCTTCGACGTGCCCTGGTCGGCGATGATCACCTGGGTGACCGCGGCGAGCACCAGCGGGTCCTCGCCGATCGCCGTGAGGGTGGCCACGGCGTCGGCCGGGCGGTTGAACGTCGGCATCCCGATCGCGACGGCGGCCCGGCCGTGGCCCTGCGGCGCGGCGTACCAGCCGCCGCCGTGCAGCGTCAGCTCGCCCGCGTCGGTGGTCAGGTCGAACCAGTACCAGCCGCCGTCCTCGAACGGGCGCAGGTCCAGCTCGAACTCCACCTGCTCGCGGTCGCCCGCCCGCACCTGCCGGCCCCGCTCGTAGATCTGCGAGCCGTCGGCCTTGGTGCGGTGCACGTCGACGCGCCCCTCACCCGAGAGCTCCAGGCGCAGCGTCACCGACGTGAGCACCGACCAGCGCCGCCAGTACGACGCCGCGAACGCGTTGAAGTACGCCCCGAACGACACCTCGCTCTGCTCCGGGACGACCGCGGTGGTACGCGACGTCGGCCGCAACCGCCGCGCGCCCACCACCGACCCGACGAGCTCGATCTCCACCTCCGGCGGCGGCGACCCGGCCGGCACCGGCACCGGGCCCAGCCGGATGCCGCTGCGCTCGTCGACGTAGAGCGAGCGGACGCCCGTCGGGTCGCCGGAGCGGGGCAGGATCACCCTCTGCAACAGGTGCACGTCGGGTCAGTCCTCGGTGTCGGTGTCGCTGCCCGACAGCGGTGCGCCGGACGTGAGGTGGGGGGCGATGCGGTTGTCGAACATGGTCAGCGCCGAGCCGATCGCCATGTGCATGTCGAGGTACTGGTAGGTGCCCAGCCGGCCGCCGAACAACACGTTGCGCTCGGCCGTCTCGGCCTTCGCCAGGCGCCGGTAGCGGGCCAGCTTCGCCCGGTCGTCCGGGGTGTTGATCGGGTAGTACGGCTCGTCGTCGGACTTCGCGAACCGCGAGTACTCCCGCATGATCACCGTCTGGTCCGGCGGGTAGTCGCGCTCCGGGTGGAAGTGCCGGAACTCGTGGATCCGGGTGAACGGGACGTCCTCGTCGTTGTAGTTCACCACCGACGTGCCCTGGAAGTCCCCGGTCGCGACGACCTCCTGCTCGAAGTCGAGCGTGCGCCAGCCCAGCTCGCCCTCGGCGTAGTCGAAGTAGCGGTCCAGCGGGCCGGTGTAGACGACGGGGGTGCCCGGCGGGATCCGGTCGCGGACGTCGAAGTAGTCGGTGTCGAGCCGCACCTCGATGTTGGGGTGGTCGGCCATCCGCTCCAGCCACGCCGTGTACCCGTCGACCGGCAGGCCCTCGTAGGTGTCGTTGAAGTAGCGGTTGTTGAAGTCGTACCGGACGGGCAGCCGCGTGATGATCGACGCGTTCAGCTCGGTGGGGTCGGTCTGCCACTGCTTGGCGGTGTAGCCCTTGACGAACGCCTCGTAGAGCGGGCGCCCGATCAGCGAGATCGCCTTCTCCTCGAGATTCTGCGCCCGCGCCGTGTCGATCTCGGCGGCCTGCTCGGCGATGAGCGCGCGGGCCTCGTCGGGGGTGAACGAACGGCCGAAGAAGGAGTTGATCAGCGCGAGGTTCATCGGGAACGCGTAGACCTGCTCGCCGACCCGGGCGAACACCCGGTGCTGGTAGCCGGTGAACGCGGTGAACCGGTTGCAGTACTCCCACACCCGCGTGTTCGACGTGTGGAACAGGTGTGCCCCGTAGCGATGGACCTCGATGCCCGTCTCCGGTTCGGCCTCGGAGTAGGCGTTGCCGCCGATGTGCGGGCGCCGGTCGAGCACCAGCACCCGGCGGTCCAGCTCGGCGGCGGCACGCTCGGCGACGGTGAGCCCGAAGAAGCCCGAACCGACGACGATGAGGTCGAACCCGTCGTACATCACGACGCCCGAGGGTAGCGGCGCGGCCGGTTGACGTCCGGCTCAGGGCGCTCGGGGGCCGGTCTCGGCCCGGATGACGGGGTCGGTGTAGGCGGGCAGACCGGCGAACCAGATCGCGTCGGGGTTGTCCTCCAGCAGCCACGGCGGTCGCTGGTGGGTGGTGTCGTCGCCGCCGCCCGCGGCGCCAGCACCGGGGAGGAACGGGACCCCGCCGGCCGGGCGCTGGGTGCCGGCGCGGGCGGCGTCGGCGCCGGGGGACCGCCCGGCCGGTGCCTGCTGGTCGGGGCGCGACGGCGGGTGGTGCGGAGCGGCTCCCGGCCCGGGGCCGTACGTCGAGGTGCCGGACCGGATCCCGCCGTTCGCGCCGCCGGCGCGCGCGTCGGGCGGGCGGATCGGGCCGGGCGCGGGTCGTGCGTGGTCGGGGCCGGGAGCGCGGGTGCGGGGTGGGACGGTGCCGCCGGGGAGGTGGCCGCCGGGGAGGTGGCCGCCGGGGAGGTGGCGGCCGGGGAGGTGGCCGCCGGGCGGTGGGACGGAGCCCGGGTGCGGCCCGCTGCGGCCACCCGGACCCGCGGCGGGCGGCACGGCGCCGACCGGGCCCACGCCGCCGGCCCCGGGTCTGCTCGAACCCGCGCCGCTCGAACCCGCGCCGCCCGAACCCGCGCCGCTCGAACCCGCGCCGCTCGAACCCGCGCCGCCGGACCCGCCGGCCGGCCCGACCCCGGCGCCGCCCGCACCGGCCGGGGCCAGCGCACCGCCCTGCCCGCCCAGCGCGTCCACCGCACCCCCCAGCCCGGAACCGCCGCCGACCCCGCCCGCGGCCGCCGCCGACCCGCCGCCGCCCGCGCCCGGCTCGGGCGGCGGTGCGAACGGGGCGAAGCGAGCGCCGAGGTTGGAGTTCGTGGCGTCCTGGTAGAGCCGCAGCTCGTCGCGGGCCTTCTGCTCGGCGGCGGCGTACTCCTGGGCGTCGGCGTCGGTGTAGGGGCGCACGACCTTGCCGAGCAACGGGTCCACGGTGTGCGCCGCCTCCGCCACCCACCCGGGCACCGTGAAGCCGGGGTCGGCGGTCGCCATCTCGCGGTGCACCCGCGCGGTGTAGCCGGACTGGTCGAGCAGTGCGTCGGCCGCCCGGCTCGCCGCGACGGCCGCCTCGTCGCCGGGCGCGGCCAGCGCCCGCAGGTGCGCGGCGGCGGCGTCGGCGGCCGCTCCGAAGTGCGCGGCCTGGGCCGCGGCGATGACGTGGTGCACGTCGTCGCGGGCGGTGGCGAGCCCCAGGGCGAGGTCGCGGTAGGTCGACTCGGCGCCCTCGAACGCGGCGGGCTTCTGGTCGGTGAGTACCGGGTCGCGGACCTCGGGCAGTGCCATGTGGTCCACCGGCAGCGCGGTCGGCTGGTACGGGCTGGTCATCGGTACTCCTCGGTCGGCGGGACGGGTCAGCGCGGACGGTCAGCGCAGGGGGGGAGGGTTGCGAGCACGGCCGAGGCCAGCGCGCGGGCGTTGTCGCAGGGGGACGGGCCCTCGTAGCCGGGGATGTCGTGGAATCCGCTGATCAGCACCTGGTCGTCGGCGACACCGACGTTGATGTCGCATGCGCCGCCGTCGTCGAGCTCGGTCCGCACGGCCGGGAAGCCGTCGATCGTCTCGGGCACGAACACCGACATGAACTCGCGGTTGAGGTAGAGCCGGTCCAATCCACCGGGGTCGAGCCGGTGGGCGGAGGTCAGTGTGATTCCGCTGAGCAGGTCGCGGGACCGGTAGGAGCAGTGCTCGACGTACTGGACGTCGTCGACCTTCTGCACGACGTCGTCGGCGGACGCCGGATCCAGGCCGAGCCGGGCGAGCTCGGCCGGGGGCACGAGGTCGCAGACGGGGACGGCGCTCAGGTCGCGGGGATCGGTCACCCGGGGGGCGTCGCTCAGTGCGGGCTTCGCGGTGCCGAACACCGGGCCGAGCCCGGGCAGCGGGAGCGCGCCGCACGCGGTGAGGACGGGCAGCAGGATGGCCGCGAGAGCGGCGGCGAGCGCCGCCCGCCGCGCGGTGCGGCGGTGCGGGGGCTCGGGGGCGTGCGCGTTCCCGATGGTGATCACGCCATCCGCCCGCGGTTGTGCTCCTCGGTGGCGCGGTGGGCGTACAGCTGGTCCTCCAGGCGCAGCGCGGCGTCGCCGAGCTGGCGGGCCCAGGCGTCCACGAAGTCGCGCGCCCGATCGGCCATGAGGTTGGCCTGGACGGCGACGTTGCGGCTCACCTCGTCCGCGGACGGGGGCTCGACGATCAATGACTGGTGCAGTCGCCCTAAGTCGTGGACCGCTATCGCGGTGCGGCGGAGCTGGTCCACGACCCGCTGGGCCTGGTCGGGGTCGATCCACAGGGCGCCGCCGCCGTCGGCGCGGTGCCCGACCCGCAGCGGCGGCACCGGGGGCACGAGCGGGTGTGCGTGCTCACTCATGGCGATGATCGTGACATCCCGACCGTCGCGTCCGGGGGGAACGGCGCAGGCCGTCCGATCGAAGTGACCGGGACCGGGGTGGCGCGGCATCCCCGTGGCGGCCGTCCAGACCGTCATGATCGCCAGCTGGGGACGTTGAGCCGTGGCTGGCGCGGTCGGGCGTCCCAAACCGTCGATCATGGACCGTGGTGGCGGCGGCCGACGGGCACGTCGGTGGTGACGGGCCGGTGTCGTCGCCTGCGCGTCGTCGGGCGCCACGGCCGCCGCCGCGGGGCCCGGTCAGTAGGATCGCGGTCCGACCGGCCCCGACGCGCCGGGCGCGAAGGGGGGCGACGTGAGCTGGCTCGGCGCCGCCCCGCTGCTGCTGGTCACGGCGTTGTGGGTGCTGGTGCCCGGCGCTGCCACGACCTACGCGCTGGGCCTGCGCGGGATCGCCGCGTGGGCCGCGGCGCCTGCGGTGTCGGTCGCCACGATCGCGGTCGCGGCGGTGGTCGCCGGTCGCCTCGGCGTCGGCTGGGGGCCCGGCACGGCCGCCGTCGCCGCGCTGGTGGTCGCCGGGGTGGTGCTGGCGGTCCGGCTGGCGGGACGGCAGCCGATTCGGTTGCTCGCCGGGTCGCGGCGGCGCGACCCCGCCGCACCCGTGCCCGACGACGGCGCCCGGGTGCTGGTCGCCGCCGCGCTCGGCACCGGGGCGGCTGCCCTCGCCGCCACCGTCACCGCGATCGGCGGGATGGGGCGCCCGGACGCGCTCTCGCACACCTACGACGCGGTCTTCCACTACAACGCCGTCGCCCGCGTGCTCGTCACCGGCGACGGCTCCTCGCTCACCCTCGGCGCGGTCACCGACCCGGCGACCGGCTCGTTCTACCCGGCGGCGTGGCACGACCTCGTCGCGCTCGCCGCCGCCGGGGCCCAGGCGTCGATCCCGGCGGCGTCCAACGCGGTGGCGCTCGTCGTCGCGGCGCTGGTGTGGCCGCTGGGCTGCCTGCTGCTGGCCCGCCAGGTCGCCGGGCCGTCGGTGGCCGCGGTGCTGCTGGCGCCGGTCCTGGCCACCGGGTTCGTCGGGTTCCCGTGGTCGTTGATGCAGTTCGGGGTGCTGTGGCCCAACCTGCTGGGGCTGGCGCTGCTGCCGGTGGGTCTGGCCGCGCTGGTGGCGCTGCTCGGGCTCGGCGACCGGGCGATGGCGCGCGGGCCCGCGCTGGTCCTGGGCGGGTTCGCGGTGGTCGCGCTGGGGCTCGCGCACCCCAACGCGGTGTTCAGCCTCGCCGCGATCGGCGCGGCCCCGGTGCTGTGGTGGGTCGGCGCCCGGTTGCCCGGCCTGCGCTGGCCCGGGCGGGTGCTGCTGGTGGGGGCGACGGCGGCGGTGGTCGTGGCGGTGCTCGCCGTCGTGCTGGTCTCGCCGCTGCTCGCCGACCTGCGCTCCTTCGACTGGCCCGCCTACCAGTCCCCGGCCCAGGCGATCGGCGAGGTGGCGCTGAACGCCACCAACGGCCGCGCCGCGGCGTGGGCGCTGTCGGTCGTCGTGATCGGCGGTGCGGTCGTGGCCGCGCGCCGGGCGCGGACGTCGTGGCTGGTCGCGGCGCACGTGGTGTCGACGCTGCTGTTCGTGTTCGCCTCCGCGCTGGAGACGGCGCCGGCCGCCGCGCTCACCGCGGTCTGGTACAACGACTCGTTCCGCCTGGCAGCGATGATCCCCGTCACCGGGGTGCCGCTCGCGGTGCTCGGCCTGCTCGCGGCGGGCCGGTTCGCCGCCGAGCGGTTGCCCGCCGCGGCGGCGCTGCGCCGGCCGGGGCTCGGCGCGGTCGCCGCGGGGGTGGCGCTGGTCGTGGCGTCGGGCGGGCTCTACGTGCGCGAGCACGCCGAGGTCCTCGCCGTCACCTACGGCCCGCAGCCCGTCGAGGTCGGCCTGGTCACGCCCGCCCAGCGGGACTTCCTCGACGACCTCGACCTGCCCGCGGGCTCCCTGGTCGCGCAGAACCCGTGGAACGGCAGCCCGTTGCTGCCCGCGCTGCGCGGCCCGGACGTGCTCTTCCCGCACATGCAGGGCCGCTGGAGCGCCGACGCCCTGGTGGTCGCGCAGCGGCTCGACGAGGTCGCCACCGACCCGGCGGTCTGCGCGGCCGTGCAGCGGCTCGGGGTCACCCACGTGCTCGCCGGCGGCGGGCCGTTCTGGCCGTGGGACGCCCGCACCGGCGACTACCCCGGCATCGACGACGTCGACACCGCCCCCGGCTCGTCGCCCGTGCCCGGTGCCGCGCCCGCCCCCGGCTTCACACTCGTGGCCTCGTCGGCCGCCGCCGGGTACCGCCTGTACCGGGTCGCGGACTGCGTCCCGTCCGACGCCCCGGCCTGACCGGCATGGTCGACGCCCGCGAACCGCGCCCCGCGCACGGGCGCGGGTGGTCGCGCGCCGCGGGCCCGCTGCTCGAGGTCGTCGTCGCGGTGACGGCGGCGGTGGTGTCGGTGGTGCTGGCCGGGGGCATCGCGGTCGACCCGGTCGACCCGATCGGCCGGGTCAGCGGGCTCGCCGCGCTCGACCTGCGGTTCGTCGTGCTGGGCCTGGCCGTCCTCGGGGTCTGTCTCGCCGCGGTGCACGCCCCGAACCGCAGGTGGCGGCTCGTCACCCGGGGCGCCTGCGCGACGCTGGCCGGGCTCACCACCGGTCTCGTCGCCGGGGGCGTGGTCGTGGCGCTGCAGGGCACGGTGTGGCCGCTCAACGCGGTGTCGGGCGACTCGGGGCAGCTGATCAGATGGGTCACCGACCTGATGGCCGGGCGCCCGCTCCCGCCGGCGTACCCGCCGCTGGTCATCGAGGTCACCGCGGCGGTGGCGAGCCTCACCGGCGACCCGGTGCACACCGCGCTGCGCCACGTGCAGGTGATCGGGACGGCGTTGTTCGGCCCGATCGCCTACCTCGCGTGGCGGTTGCTGCTGGCGCCGGGCTGGGCGCTGGCGGTCACGCTCGTCGCGGCGCTGCCGCTGCTGGAGCCGTACAAGCCGTACACGACGGTCGTGCTGGTCGTGCTGGTGCCGCTGCTGATCGGCCTGCTCGGCGCGGTCCGGCGCGCCGCCACGGCGACCTGGCTGCGCGTGCTGGTCACCGGGGGGAGCTACGGCGTCGCGCTCGGGGTGCTGTTCGTCGTCTACTCGGGCTGGTTCGTGTGGTCCGCTCCGGGTGCGGTGCTGGCCGCGCTGGCGCTGCTGCCGCGGCGCGCGGGGGCGGTGCGCGGCCTGGTGCTGCTGCTGGTGGCGTTCGCCGCGCTCACCGCCGTCTCGGCCACTCACCTGTTCGACCTGCTCGGCTCCGCGGGCGCGGTCCGCGACGACTACTTCTACTTCGACACGTTCGTCGATCCCGCCTACGTCGCGATGTGGCGCAACGATCTGCCCGGCGACGTCGGCGCGTGGCCGCCGCCGGGGGAGCTCGCCGGGGTCGGGCTGTTCTCGGTGCTGCTGGCCGTCGGGCTCGGCGTGGCGGTGGCGGTCGCGGGCCGGAGCACCGCGGTGGTGACGCTGTGCCTGCTGCTCGCCGGGGCGTGGGTGATCCGCCTGTCGATCGCGGCGCAGATGTACGACGCGCAGTCGGTGCAGCTCTACCCGCGCACCACCGCGGAGATCCTGTTCTGCCTGCTCGTGCTGGCCGTGCTCGCGGTGCAGGGCGTCACGCAGCGGGCCGCGCCGCTGCTGCGCCAGGCCGCTGGCGGCCCGGCCCGGTGGGCGAGCCACCGGTCGGTGACGGTCGGGGGGCTCGCCGCGGCGCTGCTGCTGGGCCTGTTCGCGGGATCGGCCACCGCCGACCGCTACATGCCGCGCAACGACGGGTCGGCCGGGCAGCTCGCCTACGTCGCCCAGTTCGTGCGCCAGCCCGACGGCCGCTGCTCGGTCCACTCCGCGCCCGCGTGCGTGCGCGACACCGCGCGGCTGCCCGGCGTCGGGCTCGACGTCGACGTGCCGGAGTCCGGGCCGGGCCGGGAGGCGTTCGAGCGGCGGCCGCCGGGAGCGGCCCCGGCCGTTCCGTCCGTCACGCCGCCCGCCGCCACGCCGAGCCGCACGCCACGCGCGACCCCGGGCAGCGCGCCGCGCAGCACCCGACCGACCCCGAGCGGCTCAGCCCGCCCGACCACCGCCGAACGCGTGCCGGGCCAGTGACCGCACCCCGTCGGCCCGCCGCTGGCGGATCGCCGCGGGCAGCCGGGTCAGCGCGTTGATCCGCGACGACAGGTGCCGCCGCGCCGTGCGCGCGGCCCGCGGCCAGCCGTGGGCGTCGCACCGCGCGGCCGTATCGAGGAAGAAGCCGCGCTCCTCGGCGAAGCGGCGCCCGTCCGCGGCGTGCGCCGAGGACACCGAACCACCGTGGCGTCGGTACCGGAAGCACACCTGCGGGGTGACCAGCAACCGCTCCCCGTCGAGCACCAGGTCGATGACCAGGGCGAGGTCCTGCACGACGTCGAGGCCGGGGCGGAACCCGGTGCGCTTGAGCGGCCGCGAGCGCCAGCACAGCGACGGGAAGTACAGCCAGTTGCCGCGCAGCAGGCTGACGGCCAGCTCTTCCCCGCCGAGCACCCCGGACCCGGCGGGGGCGTAGATCCAGCGCTTGCTGAGGTCCACGAGCGTGCGGGTGGCGGCGCCGTCGGGGCCGACCACCTCCACGCCGGGCTGCACGACCGCCACCTCCGGGTGCGCCGCGTGCGCGGCGCGGACGGTGCCGACGTAGCCGGGCAGCATGAGGTCGTCCGAGCCGATGATCACCGCCAATTCCTCGGTGACCAGCTCGACACAGCGCGCGAAATTGCGGTTGATGCCGAGATTGCGGGGGTTGCGCTCGTAGCGCACCCGCTCGTCGCCCAGCTCCGCGCACCAGCGGCCCAGCGCGTCGTCGGCCCCGCCGCCGAGCGCGTCGCCCGTGTCATCCACGACCGTGAGCCGCCAGTGCGGGTCGTCCTGCGCGAGCACGCTGCGCACCGTCTCCTGCACGAGGTCGAGGCGGCCGTAGTGCGGCAGCATCACATCGACGACAGGGCCGCTCACCGGTCGCGCTCCGCCTCGCCGCCGACCGTCACCGCGGGCACGATGTGCAGCCCGCGCTCGCGGTTCACCAGCTCGGCCTCCCGGATCGCCACCGTGCGCGCCAGCTCGGTGTAGCGGCGATCGACGTGCCGGAACCGCTGGTACATGCTGAACATCCCCGCCATGAACGCCACGACCAGCGCGTAGAGCAGCAGGTCGCTGCCCCGCCCGACGCCGACGAGCTTGGCGATCGCGGTGAGGTGGTCGGGCCGCAGCACTGCGTACACGCTGCCCAGCGCGAACACGACGAGCCCGATCCGTTTGCTCGCCTGCACGTACACCGCGCCGCTGCTGCGCACCACGACGAACAGCACGCCGAGCACGGCGAGGATGAGGATCACCTGGATGAGCACCGTCGGTCAGCTCCCTCGCTGGCGCACGGACAGGTCGAACAGGATGTTGACGCCGTTGAGCAGCGACTGGCCCTTGGCGCGGGAGTACGCGGTGTACCGGATCGACACCGGCACCTCCTGCACCCGCCACCGGGAGCGGCCCAGGTAGGACACGATCTCCGAGGCGTGCGCCATGCCGTTCATCGTGATCACGAGGTCGTCGGCCACGGGTCGGGTGAGCACCCGCAGGCCGTTGTGCGCGTCGGTGAGCCCGAGCCGCCGCCCGGCGGGGCTGAGCAGCACCGCCACCCGCAGCACGAGTCGCTTGACCAGCGGCACCTGCGCCGAGCCCGCCCCGAACCGGGTGCCCAGCACGAGATCGGCGGTGCCGGTGCGGGCCAGCTCCACCATCGCGGCGGCGTCGTCGAGGCCGTGCTGGCCGTCGGCGTCGAAGGTGACGAAGTACGCCGCGCCCGGCCGGGAACGCGCGTAGGTGAGCCCGGTCTGCAGGGCCGCGCCCTGCCCGAGGTTGACGGGGTGGCGCACCAGGTGCGCGCCGGTGCGCAGCACGGCCTCGGCGGAGCCGTCGTGGCTGCCGTCGTCGACGCAGACGACGTTCGGGAACACCGCGAGCACCTCGCGCAGCACCGACTCCAGCACCGGCGCCTCGTTGAACACCGGGATCACGACCCAGACGTCGGCGTTGCCGGTCACGGCGCGCCCTCCTGCACCTCGGTGGGGTGGCTCTCGGTGACGTGGCTCAGGGCCCGGACGACGCCGGCGCCGAGCACCACCAGCACGGTGACGGGCCCGGCGAGCTGCGCGGCGAGCGCGGCGGCGATCGGCTCGGCGGGGACGGCCAGCACCGCCAGGAACACCAGCGTGCCCGCCACCCAGCCGGTGGTGACGACGCGCTGGCGGCCCAGCGCCACGAGCGTGGGCTGGAGCACGAGCGCGACCATCATCAGCAGCGTCGCCAGGCCCAGCAATCCGACGGTCCCGGCGGCCGGGCGGGTGGCGGTGTCGAACAGCAGTTGCGCCGCCCACGGCCCCAGCACGAGGCAGCCGAGCGCGCCGAGCCCGCCCACGCCCAGCGCCACCGCGACGGCCTGGCCCTGCCGGCGCACCAGTTCCGCGCGCCTGCCCAGGGTCGCCGCGCGGGTGAGCTTGGGCAGCAGCACCGCCTGCACGGGGGCGAACAGGAACAGCGGGATCCGGGCCAGCACGAACGTCGCCCCGAACACGCCCGCCGCGACCGCGTCGTCCGGCATCCGGTAGCTGACGACGACCGGGGCGAGGTTGGCGATCAGCTGCGACAGCGCGATCGCGACGACCAGGTAGCCGAACGAGCGCCCGAGGTGCTCCACCGGCCCGGGCGTGCCACCGTCGCCTGCCGCGCGCAGCGCCGGCAGCACGCTCAGCGCCGCCACGAACGAGCCGAGCGCGAACGCGAGCCCGTACGCGCCGGGGGCGGTGACGGCGAGCGCCAGCAGCACCAGGCAGGGCGCCAACCGGGCCGCGCCCTCCACGTAGAGGGTGCGGGCGTAGGCGGGGAAGCGCTGCCGGCCGCCCAGCACGCCGCGCGTCCAGTACACGGCCGCCGACCCCGCGACGGCCACGATCAGCGCCACGAGCAGGCTCACCTGCCCGTCGAGCACCCGCCCGAGCGCCACCGGCCACGCCGCGAGCACCAGCACCGCCAGCGCCAGGACCGTCCAGCAGCCGAGCACCGCGGCCCGGCGCAGGATCGGGCGCACCGCGTCGCCGCGGGCGGTCGCCGCGCTCACCGCGCGGCTCGTCGCCTGCTCCAGGCCCGCGAAGATGCCCGGGCCGATGATGTTGACCAGCAGGTAGAGCGAGATCAGCGCGTTGAGCGCGCCCGCCTGCGCCGCGCCGTCGAACACGTGCCCGGCGACGGCGACGAACGCGTAGCCCGCCACCCCCAGCACCGCGAGACCGACGGCGAGGTGCGCCGCGGTGGTCATCCGGTGCGGCGTCGCCCGGGACACGGTGCGCGCGGTCATCACGTGACGGCGGGTGTGCGGGCCAGCGTCACGAACTCGTTGTAGGGGAACACCCGCCCGGCCGCGCGCGGGAACGGGAAGGAGTACTGCCGCGCCACCGTGAGCCCGACGCCCGCGCACAGCGCCGCCACCTCGGCGAACCCGCAGAACCGGACGTGCGTGGCGTCGGTGGCGTAGCCGCGCTCCTGCGGGGTGATCAGCACGACCTTCCCGCCGGGCGCGACGAACGGCAGGTAGGTGCGCAGCAGCGCGACGGCGTCGCGCTCGGGCATGTGCTCGACGACGTGCGCGGCGAGCAGGCTGTCGAACGCACCCGCGGTGGCCAGGGGTCCGGCGAGGAACTCCGCGGCGGTGTAGGCCGCCAGACCGCGCTCGCGGGCCACCGCCACCGCGTCCGCGTTGTGGTCCACCCCGACACCCGACCCGCCCAGGTGGGCGAGGTTGCGCCCCAATCCGCAGCCGACGTCGAGGGTGCGGCCCAGGCCCAGGCGCCGCACGTTGCGGCGGTAGGGCGCCTGCACGTCGAGCCACCGCTTCCAGCGCGCCCCTTCGAGGGTCCGCAGGCGCTGCGCGTATCCGGGCACGTCGGTCCGTGCCTCATCAGCTCGGGCAGAGTCGTCAGCTCGGGCAGAGTCGTCGCTCACCCCGCGAGTGTGGCGCCGCTTCGTCCGGCGCGCGCACCGGGGGTGCGAGACTCGCCGCATGCGAGCCGAGACGACGTCGATCCCGGGCCTGCTGCGGGTCGAGCTGACGCTGCACGCCGACGGCCGCGGCTGGTTCAAGGAGGGCTACCAGCGCGCGAAACTGGCCGCGGCCGGGCTGCCGCCGTTCGAGGTGGTGCAGAGCAACGTGTCGTTCAACGCCGAGCCGGGCGTCACCCGAGGGGTGCACGGCGAGCCGTGGAACAAGTACGTCACCCTCGCCCACGGCCGGGCGTTCGCCGCGATCGTCGACCTGCGGGCAGGGCCGGGGTTCGGCCGCGTCGAGGCACTGGAGCTGCACCCGGGCAACGCCCTGTACGTCCCGCGCGGGTGCGGCAACTCCTACCAGACGCTCACCCCGGACGTGGTCTACACCTACCTCGTCGACGCGCACTGGTCCCCGGACGCCGAGTACACCCACGTCGACGCCTACGACCCGGCGCTGGCGATCCCGTGGCCGATCGGCGCGGACGCGGCGATCCGGTCGGCGCGCGACCTGACCCACCCGCCGCTGGCCGGGGTCGTGCCGTGCGCGCCCTGATCCTCGGCGCGGGCGGGCAGGTCGGGCGCGCGCTGGCCGCGGCCCTGCCCGACGCCACCGCGCTGCGCCGCGCCCAGCTCGACGTCGCCGCGGCACCCGACGCGCCCGTCGACTGGGCCGCGCACGACGTCGTGATCAACGCTGCGGCCTTCACCGACGTCGACGGTGCCGAGACCCCCGACGGGCGCCGCGCGGCCTGGTGCGCCAACGCGGCCGGCCCGGCGGCGCTGGCCCGGCTGGCGCGGCGCCACGACCTGCTGCTGGTGCACTTCTCCAGCGAGTACGTCTTCGACGGCCGCAAGCCCGGGCCCTACGTCGAGGACGACCCGGTGGCCCCGCTCGGCGCCTACGGGGCCGCCAAGGCGGCCGGCGACCTCGCGGTGGCCGGCGTCGAGCGGCACTACCTGCTGCGGCCCACCTGGGTGGTGGGCGAGGGCCGCAACTTCGTGCGCACCATGGCCGGGCTCGCCGCCCGGGGGGTCGAGCCCGCGGTGGTCGCCGACCAGGTCGGGCGGCTCACGTTCGCCGCCGACCTCGCCGCCGCTGCGGTGGCGCTGGTCACCGGTTCCGGGATCGACGCTGCGGCGTACGGCACCTACCACGTGACGGGCACCGGCGAGCCCGCCTCCTGGGCCGACGTCGCCCGCGCCACCTACGCGCTGGCCGGCCGCGCCGACCTGCGCGTGCGCGACACCACCACCGAGGCTTACTTCGCCGCCCGGCCGCACGCCGCGGCCCGCCCGCTCAACAGCGTGCTCGACCTGGGCCGCGCCGAGGCCGCGGGACTGCCGCTGGCCCCGTGGCGCAACCGGTTGGCCGCCTACGTCAGCGGGCTTTGAGCGGCTCCCACCAGTCGCGGTGGTCGCGGTACCAGGCCACGGTGTCGGCGAGGCCCTGGGTGAACGGGACGGCCGGGGTGTAGCCGAGCTCGTTGGTGATCTTGGTGTGGTCGACGCTGTAGCGGTGGTCGTGGCCGGGGCGGTCGGGCACGGGTCGGATCATGGACTCGTCGGCGCCGACGGCGTGCAGGAGCAACCCGGTGAGGTCGCGGTTGGTCAGCTCGGTGCCGCCGCCGATGTTGTAGATCTCCCCGTCGCGGCCCTTGTCGGCCACCAGCGCGATCGCGGCGCAGTGATCGTCCACGTGCAGCCAGTCGCGGATGTTGGCGCCGTCGCCGTAGAGGGGGACCTCGATGCCGTCGAGGAGGTTGGTGACGAACAGCGGGATGAGTTTCTCGGGGAACTGGTGCGGGCCGTAGTTGTTGGAGCAGCGGGTGATGCACACCGGCAGCCCGTGGGTGCGGTGGTAGGCGCGGGCGAGCAGGTCCGAGGCCGCCTTGGACGCCGAGTAGGGCGAGTTCGGCTCCAGCGGGTGGGTCTCGGGCCACGAGCCGCGCTCGATGGAGCCGTACACCTCGTCGGTGGACACGTGCACGAACCGCGACACCCGCTCGTGCAGGGCAGCCGCCAGCAGCACCTGGGTGCCCACCACGTTGGTGGACACGAACTCCGCCGCCCCGGTGATCGAGCGGTCCACGTGCGACTCCGCGGCGAAGTGCACCACCACGTCCACCCCGGTGATCGCGGCGGTCACGCTGGCCGGGTCGCGGATGTCGCCGTGTACGAACTGGATCCCGCCGGCCACCTCGGCGAGGTTGGTCAGCGTCCCGGCGTAGGTCAGCAGGTCCAGCACCACCACCTCCGCGTCGGCCAGCCCGGGGTAGCGCCCGGCGACCAGGGCGCGCACGAAGTGCGACCCGATGAACCCCGCGCCGCCGGTGACCAGCACCCGCATCCTCAGCCCACCGCCCCGTGCGCGCGCGCCACGCTCATCACGTACTCCCCGTACCCCGACTTGCCCTGCGTCCGGCCCAGCGCCAGGCACGCGTCGGCGTCGATCCAGCCCTGGTCCAGCGCGATCTCCTCCACACACGCGATCCGCACCCCCTGGCGGTGCTCCAGCACCTGCACGTACTGCCCCGCCTCCAGCAACGAGTCGTGCGTACCGGTGTCCAACCACGCGAACCCGCGCCCCAGATCCACCAGCCGGGCCCGGCCCTTGTCCAGGTACACCCGGTTCACATCGGTGATCTCCAGCTCGCCGCGCGCCGACGGCCGCAGCCCCGCCGCGATGTCGACCACCTCGGCGTCGTAGAGGTAGAGGCCGGTGATCGCCCGGTTCGACCGCGGCACCACCGGCTTCTCCTCGATGTCCACCAGCCGCCCGTCCTCGTCGGCGACACCCACGCCGTAGCGCTGCGGGTCGCGCACCGGGTAGCCGAAGAGCACCGCCCCGTCCTCGCCGCCTGCCACGGCGTCGCGGCACCCGCGCAACGTCGCAGCGAAACCCGGGCCGTGGAAGATGTTGTCGCCCAGCACCAGCGCACACGGCTCACCACCGATGTGCTCGGCCCCGATGAGGAACGCCTGGGCGATGCCCTCGGGGGCGGGCTGCGCCGCGTAGGACAGCCGCATGCCCAGCTCCGCACCGTCGCCGAGCAACCGCCGGAACAGCGACTGCTCCTCGGGGGTGGTGATCACCAGCACGTCCCGGACGCCCGCCAGCATCAGCACCGACAGCGGGTAGTAGATCATCGGCTTGTCGTAGACCGGCAGCAATTGTTTCGACACCGCCCGCGTCACCGGGTGCAGCCGGGTGCCCGCACCGCCGGCCAGGATGATTCCCTTCATCGCCGAGGACGGTACGCGGCGGACCGAGGTGTCAGACAAGGAGGTGCGACCGGGCATGCCGCTCGTCTCGCTGGTGGTGTCCGACGGCGAGCGCGGGCTCGTCTGCTGCCGGGCCCTGGCCGTGGGGCCCCCCCCCCCGCGGGTGGGGGGGGGGGGGGGTGGGGCGGGGCGGGGGGCGCGGGGGGGGGGGGGGCGGGGGGGGGGGGGGGGGGGGGAGGGGGCGGGGGGGCGGCGGGGCGGGCCGCCCCGCGGGGCGCGGGGGGGGGGGGGGGGGGGGGCCCACCCCC